>JAYUYU010000001.1:0-19064 GCA_043752365.1 Myxococcales bacterium
GAAGGTAGCAGACAATACTGGGCCGCGCATGCGGGACGGTCCTCAGCCAATACGTCGGGCGACCTGCGCCGCGAACTCGGTGAGGTCATCGCCATCGTCGGCGCGGAACACGTGCTCGGTGCGGCCCAGCTCCAACAGGGCCACCAGGCGTCCGCCAGCGATGACAGGTGCCATGGCAACACTGGTGAGGGGCGCGTCATGCTGCAGCCGGTCGGCGACGAGCCGCTCCGCCAACCCTTGCTGCGGACTGCCACACAAGCTCTTGCCGCGCAGCGCCAGGCCGTAGCTCGGATCGGTTCGGGCCAAGACCTCGCCGAGCCGCTCGGTAGGCACGCCAAACACGGCCGAGGTCACCGGCGTTCCGACCGGGCTGCGGTAGCGGTGAATCAGACCGGCGTTCGCGTCCAGCGCGACCGCGGCTAGGCCGAGGGCTGCCGTCAAAAGCTCACCCACGTCTTGCGAGACCGGCAAACGCGAAGGCGCGTCGCGCAAGGTCAGCGGCGCCGTGTCGCGGGCCAAGCGCCGGTTCAAGCTGCCGATCTCGCGAATGCGCTCCAGCGGACGCCACGCACCCCAGCTCACCTCGCGCACCCGGCAATGCAGCGGAATCCGCCCACCCAGGTAGCCGCGTAGGAGAAGGTCAGTGTGGACGGGGCCAACCGTCGTGTCGCCGTTGGTTACGAGCCAGCGTGGCGACTGCGAAGAGTCCGTAGACAGGCCGGAACCGAGGGAGAAAGCGTACAATGGCGAAGGTCCTTGCGAGGGCGCGGCGATTGGGGGCCGCGCCGAATGCGAATTTTCGGCAGCCGCGACGCTTCGGGCCAAGCTTTTGGATAAACGCGCGTGTCGGCGCGGCTTTCGCGCGGGCTCAGTCCACGCGCTCGAGCCAAACCAGGGTCTCGAAGTGATGCGTGCGCGGGAACATATCGAAGGCCTGCACGCTCCGAATGACCAGGCCCGCGGCCAACAACGGCTTCAAATCGCGCGACAGAGTTACCGGGTCGCAGGCCACGTACGCCACCGCACGCGGCGACAACCCCGGAATTCCGGCCACGACCTCGGGCGCGCCTTCGCGCGGAGGATCGAGCACGACCAAGTCGAAACGTTGCCCCTCGCGCACCAAGTCGGTCAGCGCTTTGGCGGCGTCCGCAGTGCGGGCCTTGAGCTTGATGCCCTGCTGGGTGGCGACGCGCTGGGCGGCCTGCACCGCGCTCGGCGTGCGCTCGACCATTACCCCCGTGAGGCCCGCTCGCGCGAGCGGCAGGGCGAAGTTGCCTACCCCGGCGAACAAATCGCAAAAACTCGTCAAGCCGCGCGCTTCGGCGCCTGCCACGACCGCTGCCACCAGCTCGCGATTGACCGACTCGTTGATCTGCGAAAAGGCGTCGGCGGGAATCTCGACGAATACGTCATGGGTGAGCGTGCGGCGCTCGCACAGCGCCTGGGCCTCGCGCTCGCTAGCGGCGACGCGCAGCTCTTTGCCGAGCGCCCGCAAGAACGGTTCGGCGGCGATGGGCTTGATGCCGTCGCGGGGTACGAAGCGAGCAATGACGTCGGTTTGCGTCGCCCGCAGCTCGACGTCGCTGAAGCCGGTCAAAGCGTCTGGAAAACGTCGCGCCAAGCGGCGGATGCTGGCCAGCGCCTGATTGATGCGCGGCTCTGCCACGGCGCAGCGCGGCACCTCGACCAGCCGGTGGGTGCCGCGTGCAAAGAAGCCAAGCTTGCCGTGCTGGCCGATGTGAAAGCGCACCCGCGAGCGGTAACCGAGGCTTTCACTACTGCCGGTCAGCGTGTCGGGCGTCAGGGCCACGCCACCGACGCGCTCGAGCGCTTCTTTCAGCATGGACGTCTTCTGCGAAAGCTCGGAGCTGCGCGACAAGTGCATCAAATCACAGCCGCCGCAGCTGGTCGCCACCGGACACTCGGGGACGACTCGGTCGGGGCTGGGACTGAGCAGCTCGTAGTCGTTCGTCCACAGCGTGCCGCGCTGCTTTTCGACGCCGCCCAACCGAATGCGATCACCCGGCGCCCCGCCGCGCACGAACAAGGCTTGCCCATCCGGCAGACGCAAGAAGCCGTCGCCACCTGGAACTAGCTTCTCGACGGTGAGTTCGAGGCCGCGCAGGGTCATAGCGCCTGCGAGCCCTTCGGTCACTTGGCGGTCGTCCCGGTGGTTCCGAAGACCTTGTCCCAAACCATATTCGAGACCCCGAAGCGTTCGTCGTGGCTCTTGAAGTGATGCAGCATGTGGTTCTTCTTCAAGCGCAGGCCGTAGGCGCTCTTCGGATTGAAGTGATGAATGTAATAGTGGGTAATGTCGTAAAACATGTACCCAATCACGTAGCCGCAGTGCACGCCCCACGTCAGCTTTGGGCCGAGCGTGTAGTAGAAGAGCGCGCCGAAAATGAAGTAAAGCGCGATGCTCACCGCGGGCGGCATCACCAGGCGGTACTTGTCCTTCGGCCACTTGTGATGAACGCCGTGCACTAAGAAGTGCAGGCGTTCGCCCCACTTGCCGCCCGGCTCCCAATGGAAGAACAGCCGGTGCAGCCAGTACTCGGAGAAGGTCCAGAACACGAAGCCCCCGAGCGTCAGCCCCAGCATCGAGACCACTCCCAGGTCCGTGTAGTGCAGGCCACCCCAGAATAGAAACGCCGCACCCGGGACGAAGAGGATGGGGACGATCGTCCACGGGGTTCGCGAGAAGAGATCGATCAAATCGCTCTCGAACATCCGTGGCGATTCTGGCGTGGCCCTCATCAACATGCGGTCGGCTTTCGGGGGTCGGGGGCCGAGACCATAGAAACCGACTGCGGCTTTCGCAAGTTGAGTGCGATAAATGCCGACGATTGGCGGGGGCCCTCAGCGCCTCCAGCCTGCCTTCCGCCGCGATTGGAATGTGCGCCGTGCTCCAAATCCTGTGCGATCTCGCTGTCGTGGTAGCGGCTCGCAGGTTCACGGGCTGGCGGGTGGCGAAACCGTCTGCCTCAGCAGCCTCGCGCGGGGGCCGGCGATTTTCCCGAAGAGCTGCCACGAGTTGCGGCGTGACGCGCCCAGCCAAGCGGGACGGGGGCCTGGGCGTCCAAGCGACGGAACAGAACCTGCATCTGATGGGTTGGAACGACGGACACACCCGTCAGGTCGCTCACCCAGAAAACCGATGTCTGACATGGCCCGCAAGAATCCATCAATCCCCGACCTCGTCGCTTCGAAAGACGACGAAGGGTCCGTCATTCGCACGCGCGACGCGGCGGACCGTGGACGCACGCGTGAGGGTTCGTCGCCCGACGTCAAGACCGATCCTGGCCCGACCAAGCGTAGTCATTCCAGCACTCGTCCCGCCGCGGGCTCGCTCGACGACCGGCTCGAGAAAAAGATGCGCCTAGCCGGCGAGCTCGTGCGCGATCTGCCGTCCACCGACACCCGCGTACGTTTGCTCTATGTCGCGATTATGCGGCGCGACGAAGCTTTGCTCGATGGCGTGCTGGCGGAGCTGAACAAGGCGCCTCGCCGAGCCTGAGAGCCGCGCAGAAGCGTCACAGTACGGAAACCAGAAGCCGCAGTTTTGCAGGGGTTTTCCACAGGGCAGAGCGTGCGCGATGTCGGGGCGTGTAGGGATCATGAAGCTCTAAAGCCACCTGAACGTGCCGCCGTATAGAAGGGCATGTCTACGAGAGGGTTTCTGCTCGCTGCTTTGTCGTGCTCGGTAGTGTCGTCCTCTGCGTGGGCAGGCGAACCACCGGTAGCCAAGGCTCCGACCGGGGAGTCCCGTACCCTGCCTGGCGGAGCGGTGCTGACATTCTCCAAAGATGCCAAGTACGAACTCGGACGTGCAATCAGGCTGCAGCTCGCGCCGACCGGTAGCGACAAAACGCCGGTTCAGGTCATCAAGCTGACGTCGGGTCGCGTCAGCGTGACCATCCCGGAAGCCAAGAACCTTAAGACCGCGGTGCTGATTCAAGGTCCGCGCAAAGTGAGCGCTGTCGCCAAGGGCGGCCAAAGCTTGGTCATCGCGGCGGCCGACCGCATCACCGTCGCGGCGGTGCAGGGTGAAATGTTGGCGGCGCTCGGCAATGACTGGAAGCCCCTGCAAAGTGGCCTTTTGCGCTCCTTTGGCGCCGGCGTTACGAGCGAGCAGCCCGTACCGGCCGCGCCCAAGCTGCGCGTGGACAACAGCATACTCTTGGCTCTAGCGGGCGACGTCACGACGCAGGTGCGCGCCCAACCGACCCAAAACGTCGAGTATCGTCAGCTGTCGCTGTTCCGCGTGGAAGGCAGCAAGCGCTCCAAGTTGACCGAAGCGGAGTGGCGCTCGGACCAACAAAGCCTGCCGGGGCTGTTGCCGGGTCGCTACGAAGTCCAAGCGCGCGCGGTCGATCGCTTCGGCGTCGAGAGCGCGGCTTCCGAACCTCTCACGCTGCGCGTAATTGGCGCTCAGCTGCCCGACGGCGCACGGCTCGTTCAGGGCTCGATCTTGCTTGGCCGCTCGGGGCGCGTGAAGTTGATCGGTGCCGACGGCCTCGAAGCCAGCTACGGGCGGGCCAGCGTTTTCATTCCAGTGCCGAAGGACGTGGGCTTGGCGCGAGGCGAGAGCACGTTACTGCGCCTGCGCGTGCCAGGCGGCAAGGAAGAGCTGGGCATCAAGCTCGAGCCACGCACCTTGAGGGCCGACGTTAGCATCGGTCCCAAGAGCGCGCGCTGGCCGGGCGAGCAGCTGCAAGTCACGATCAAGTTGTTTGATCACCGCGGCCGCCCCACGAGCGACGAGCTGAAGAACAAGCCGCAGGTGTTCGTCAACGTCGCGCACGTCCAGCCGAACTGGACGCACACCGGCAACACCTACTCGGCCAAAATCTCGCCGACCTCGGGCACGGGACCGTGGGTCGTGCGGGTCGAAGTCAACGATGACTTCGGCGACCAAGTCGGGCGCGACTTCATCGAGCTGGGCGGCGCGCGCACCGCGTCACTCGACTGACCGCCGACTAGGCCGCGACGTTCAACCAGCCAAAGAATTCGGGCAGCCGCGAGCGTTGCTTTTCGGGCATGAACTCGAAATTGCGCCCGCGGTCGGTGATTTCCCAAAAGTCCTTACTGGTCACCGTCTCCAGCGCGCGGCGAATCGCGATCAGGCGCTCGGCAGGCTCGCCCGCCATGTCCTTGGCGATCAAGCGCGCTTTGTCCTCGCTGCCTTGAGACAGGTAGTAGACGGCCAGCTTGACCTGCGCCTTGCGCACGCCCAGCAAGGCTGTCTCTTGGCTCGAGGCCCGCAACGGGCGATCGAGCTCCAGGAACATGCGCAAGACTTCGTCTTCTTCGGGCAAGCTGAGCTCGCTGGCTACTTGGCACAGGGCCGACACGTCGTAAGCGACCGTCTCGGTCACGAACGTGAGCTTCATGTCGAAGCTGACGTGGCCATAGTAGAACATGTGCCGCACGCCCTCGACCGCGGCCCGCGCATTGCCGTTGCGCAGCATGGCTTCGACCAACAGCCGGTACTGATTCAGAATGTTGTATGCCGTGCGCACGTCGCGCGCGTTCAACGCGGCGCGCAAGTACGAGTTCATGAAGCGGAAAACGAGCTGAATCAACTCGGCGTCCTTGGCGATGGCGGCCGCCTCGCCGATGTAACGGGTATCGATGGCGACCAAGTAGTTGATGTCGCGCATCATCACCAAGGCTTCGTTGTAGATGCCCAAGTACTGGCGCATCACCTTCCACTCGACCCACGTGCGGCGCTGCTCCAGGTCGTGCAGGCTCTCCGGGTCCATCGCGACGAAATCGGGATTTTCGCGGATGCTGGGACCAATGTCGAACCAGGCCGGTGAGGCCTTGGACTTGTTCTTGATGTACTCGAGCGCGAAGTCTTTGAGCGCGTCGACCGCGCCGCTGGCGATAATCTTGTCCTTGCCCGAAATGGAGTTGCTGGTGATGTCGGTCAGCTCTTCCATCGCGCCCAGCGTGATGGCTTGGCCGCGCATGACCTTCTCGGGCTCCGCGGCGTGGAAGGCCGAAAGCGTGCTCTTCAGCGCACGGCTACGAATCTTGGCGACGATGTTCATTGGCTCGACGAACCAGAACACGTAGCGAAAATACGGCCCCATCAACACCATGCCCAAAGTGTTAGCCAGCAGCATGCCCAAGAGCGCCGAGCGCGGCACGTAGTCGTGATGAATCGAGACGCTGAGCCAAACCCCGCACACGCAGGCAATCACGTAGTAACCCATCACGACAAGGTTTAGCCGGTCGCTCAAAAACAGGCGCGCGACGCCAGTGTAGCGGTCGGCCGACAACTGCACGATCAGCGAAACCACGGTAATGACGATACCGAACACGGCCGCGATCATGCCGCCCAGCGAGCTCACGGCGTCGGTAATGCTGGTCGGATCGAAGGCCAAGTAGCGCGCCACCGGTCCGCCCGTAGCCGCCGCCCCCGTCCCGCCCGTGAAGAAGTGATCGAGGCTGTAGAGCAGCCAAAAAATCGTGAAGGCGGCTCCGGTCAGGAAAACGATCGGGACGAGCCACTGACGTCGGAAGCTCTGGCGCTCTTGCATCGGAGGGCCACGACATTGCAAGGCCGCGCGGCAGCTTTCAACCGCCGGCTTTGCGAGGGCGTTTTCGCCGCCGAATCGGCAAGAGCACGCCGGCCAAGGCCATCGACCAGAGGCTGGTCTTCAGCCGCTGTGGGCGCTGAGCGCGCGGGCGGGACGAGAGGCCGGCTCGCGCCTTTTGGGTGCGCTCGGCGCCAGGCGCGGCGGCGCCCGTGCAGGTGTCACCGTCGTAGCTGCTGCTTTCGTCGCTGCCGCCGTCGCAGCCGCTTTCGCCGCTGTCGCTCGTGCCCGACGTGTCCGAACCGCAACCGCTGTCGCCGCTGTCGCTCGTGCCCGACGTGTCCGAGCCGCAGCCGCTGTCGCTCGACGTCGAGCTGTCGCCCGAGCAGCTGCTGTTCGTCTCCGATTCGCTCGTGCTCGAGGTGTCGGAGGCGCAGCTGTCGTTGCTGTTCGCGTAATAGTAGTCTTCTTGCGGCTCGGGCTGAGGCGAGCTGCCGCAGCTCACTTCGGTGGGCTGCGTCTCTTCGACCACGACCGTCTCCTCCACGACCACGGTCGTGGTGCCGTTGGACCCCGAAACAGCGCTGTCACCCCGACCTTTGGGCGGCATCACCAACGGTGGCTGCTCGACCGCTCCGCAGGCCGAGTCGTCGAGCAGCGCTGCGCGCAACACGGGCGGGCTGACCGCACCGCCCTCGTTGGCGTCGAGCGGCGCGAAGCCGAGTTGCCCCGAAACCACGAAGCGCTGCAGAGTCGGGAGCTCGGCACCGGCGGCCGCCAAGGCCAGGCTGGCGTCCAAAGCATCGCCGCAAGCCGCAGCGTTGGGCGCGTCCGGTTCGCGCAGCGCGCGCAGTTGCTCGTTGCAGGCGTCGGCGTCGAGCCCGGGCAATTCCTTGGCGGCGCGGGAGGCGTAGGTCCGCACCAGCGACGCCAATGAAATGGTGTCGTCGTAGATGGACCAGTCGAACAGCGGCCCGCGCGCGCGCGTCTCCAGTAGCGGCTCAGGGCGCGAGCCCAACCATTCCTGCAAACGCTCGCGGTAGTCGCTGCCAGGCTGCCTATCAGCAAAGAAAGTGACTGATAGCTGGGCATTAGGCAGCTCCGTGGGCAAAGCCGCGGCACCGCGGGTCACGCTACTGACCAACAACGGAAAGGGCGAGCCGGGCAGCAAGGTCAATGGCGTGGCCCCACCCTCGACGCGGAGCGTACGAGTCGTCTGCGTCGAATCCGCCGCCGGCCACGACCAGATCACGTAGCGCGCGGCTTGCGGCAACTCGGCGACGAAGGGCAAGCCTTGCGCTTTTAGAGCGTCGAGGGCGTCCTCGGGCGTCTGCACGGTCAACTGAGTCGCCGAAACGCCGCCGTTGCGAGGCCACGCGACGTGCACGAACCTGCCTGGCTCGCCGCAGTTGGTAGCGCTTCGCGGCAAAGTGACGTTGGGGCTGGCTGTAGCCTCGAGCGCCGCCAGCCAGGCGTCGAGGCCCTCACCGGCTAGCGCGTCGTCGGGCAGGGCAGCCACGACCGCCACCGGGCCCCGCTGCACGCGCAGCGAGAGCCAGGTCACCGGAGTACCCGCGCCAGCGGCGTAGGCCAGCTCCGCGTGCGCAACCGCCGCTGGCTCGCCCGGCGTTGCCACCACCAGCAGCTGAGCGTGCGCGCTGCTAGCCCCGCCCCAACCGACGAGGGTCGCCAAAACGAAGCGAACGGAGCCACGCCAGTTGCGCATGCAGTGTTCGCAGTGCAACCCGTGTGCCGGGCACTTTTGGCCGCAAAATTCAGACCTAGAGCGCGGTCGTGAACGGCGCTTCCGCAGACTGGCGCAAACGAGCAACAGCTTGGCCCAACCGCAAGGCCGGCAGCTGGTGTGCGCTCGGCGGATTGCAAAACTTCGCAAACGGCGGGCGCGAAATGCCGCAAACTCGTGCGCGATGCCCGAAACCCCGGAATGCAAAGGAGCCGGTCGACTTGTCCCGGTGATCGACTCCAGCCGCTGTGAGGCGAAAGAAGCTTGCGTGGACGTTTGCCCTTACGATGTCTTCAGCGTTCGAAAGCTGACCGACGTTGAACGCGCCGGGCTCGGTTTGCGTACGCGCTTCAAAGTCTTCGTGCACGGCGGCAAGCAAGCTTTCGTGACGCGCCCGGACGACTGCCACGGCTGCGGCTTGTGCGTCACGGCCTGCCCCGAAAGAGCCATCAAGCTGCGCGCCGCCAGCTAGCGTGTCGCGGCTCAGGCTCCGCTCGAGCGCCCTAAGGAGCATGCTATGCAAGGGCCGTGTCCATTCGCAAGCTCGTGTTTTTCGGAGGTCTCGCGGCCTCGCTCAGCGCGTGTCAGCTGCCGAACGAGACCCCGGCCAAAGCGCCGCCGACGACGGTGGTGCTGGCGCCCAGTGAGCCCGCGCCCCTGCCGCCAGAAGAAACGCCACCCGCGGAGTCAGCGGCCCCGGCGCCGCCTGCTGAGGCCAAGCCCGCGGCACCGGGTATCACTTCGACCGGCGCGCCTGCGCGCGGCAAGCTGCCCAAGGCGGTCATCGACGAAAAATTGAAGTCCGTCGGCCCCGCCGTCCAAGCCTGCTACGAGCGCGCATTGACGCGGAAGCCGGACCTGCACGGCACCGTCGACATCGACTTCGTGGTCGCGCCCGACGGCAAGGTCGCGCACGCCGACGCCAGCGACACGGCCGACGCGCTGAACGACGAGCCCACCGTCGACTGCATTCTGAACGCAATTCGCAAGCTCGAGTTTCCGGCGCCTAGCGGCGGGCGCGTGTTCATCAACTACCCGTTGCGGCTCGAGCCGCCGAAAGCGTCGGCGCCCTAGCGACGCTACGCGAGCCGTAACACCAAGATCTGCTTCAGCCCCTTTCTGTCATGCACGGGCAGCGCCAACGAGATTTCCCGCCCCTCGGGGGACTTGGCTTCTGCCAGTGCCGGCAGACCGCTGTCGAGCGCGTGCGCTGCGAGGCGTCGACCTGCAGCGTCGGCGAACGACTCGCCCGTGGTAGAGCCACGCCCGCTCCAATCGAATAGCGTAGCCGCGCCCAGCTCGCCGCCTTGAGGATGATAAATCTCGGCGCCGCTGATGAACGAACGCTGCTCGGCGCCGATCAGCGCCAGCACCTGAACGACCTTGCGGTCGCGGTACAGGGGCACCCCAATGCCTGAGCTCTTCATTGCCCCGGTAGGCCCCGGCGCCCCATGCCAGCACCTCACCTTGTGGAAACCAGAGCTCGACGGCCTGGACCAAGGACTTATCGTGGATCATTGCAGGGCTCGACGTTTGAGGATTCCAGCTTGCATGACCTACGGGGTCCGCCGGGTTGCGTGCTTGTTACGCGCGGAAAACGTCGTAGCCTCCGCTTCGCATGGCGTTCGTAGGGTTTCGGGCCTGGCCTCGAAGTAGGCAGATTCTTTTGGTTTCTTCGTGTGTTGTTGCGCTTTTTGGCGCGCTTTGCTGGTGGCGAGGGGAGCGATTCCACCTGCGCTGGGTGCTCGAATTCCCCAGCCAGGGGCGCTGCCAGAAACAGCTGACCCGAGCAGAGTTGGACGCCTCCATCAAGGTCGGCACTCGCTTCTTGCTCGCGCACCAACGACCGGCCGGCAACTTCGACTACGAGCTGGACTGGCGTACGGGCAAGCTTTCCGGCGACGATCACGAAACGCGTCAGGCGGGCGCGCTGTGGGGACTGACGCTGCTGTACCAAGACGACCAACGGCCAGAGTTGGCGGCCGCCATCGAGCGCGCACTCGCCTTCTTCGACGAGAATTCGCGCCGAGCCAAAGGCGGAGCCCGCTGTATCGCCTACCCAGGCAGCAGCCCCGGCCACACGGGCACGGTTGCGCTGGTGGCGCTTTCGCTCGTCGAGTACTTGCGCGCCTCGCCCGGACTCGCCAGCGACAAACGCGCGCCATTCGAAGCCCGGCTGGACGAGTACTTGAAGACGCTCGTACGAAACGTGCACCCAAGCGGCCTTTGGTACGGCTACTACAACGTGAAGACCTGCAAGCCGCACGGCGAGCCGTCGCCGTATGCGGACGGCGAGGCGTTGCTGGCACTGGTGAAAGCGGCCAAATACCTCGACCGCAAGCAGTTGCTGCCCGTCATCATGACCGCAGCCGCTGCTGGCAAGCGGCTCAACATCGATGCGGCGCTGGCGCGCGACCGCGACTCCGACGTGACCAAAGGCTTCTACCAGTGGAGCTCGATGGCCTTCTTCGAGCTAGCCACCAGCGATTTTCCCGACACCCGCATGTACGGCGACACCGTGCTCGAGCTCGCGGACTGGATGATCGACGTGCACCGGGTTCTCACCCGCTATCGCAACACCGGCTACGCCTACGAAGGCATCATTCACGCTTACGCACTCGCCAAGCAGCGCGGCGACAGCGTGCGGCAAGCCAAGTATGGCTGCGTCATCGACTTGGGCCTGCAACACATCATGAGCTGGCAGGTCGGCGGCCCGCTCTCGAACCGTTGCACCGCCGACTCGGCGGGCGCCGACGCCCTGGGTGGCGTGCAAAACGCCGCCTTCGAACCCGCGCTGCGCGTCGACGTCACCCAGCATCAATTGCACGCGACGCGGCTCGCGCGACGCTACGTCTATTAGCGCCCCCACTGAATTTTGCCTGGCTAACCGACACCCTTCTGACTAGGTTCGCCCGCAACATGGGCAAATGGTTGGGTCTGGCGGGCTTAGTGGCATTGGCTTCGACTGTCGGCGGCACGTTCGGCTGCGGCAGCTCCGGCGACGACGCGGGCAAAGGCGGCTCCAGCGGCAGTCGAAATGGCGGCGCCGGTAGCGACGGCAGCAAGGCGGGCAGCGGCGGCGTGGGTGGCAGCCTGCTGCCGATCGCGGGCTCCAGCAGCGTCGCCGGGACAACTGCTGGGGGTGACGGCGGCTCGGGCGGTGACAGCGGCGGCGCCACGGTCTCGGGCGGCGCGTTCGATCCGGACGTGCCCGAAGAATACGTCGGCAAAATCATAGCGCCGGGCATGGAAGTCGTCGCCCACACGGCGCGCGAGGGCGTGCTGGGCACCGAGTGGCTGATGGCCGTGAAGAACACCGGCACGGCGTACCTGTGCGCAATCGACGTGCAGTTCTCGTTCTTGGATGCCGCAGGCACCGAGCTCGGTAGCGGGTTCGGGCTGCTCGACGTCGACCTGGTGCGCGGCTGCGACGGAGCCTGCGGCTTTACCAACTGCCTGGGGCCGGGCAAAGTCGGTATGCTAGTCGACACGCTCGCGCTGAGCGACGTAGACGTAAGCAAGATTGCCAAAGTGACGCACGAGTTTGGCGCCTTGATCTTGACCGACGCGGCTCCGACTACGGAAATCAAAGTCACCGAGGTGACGAAGACCGCCGGTGAGTTCGGAGGCAATGTCTTCAGCGGCACGCTCAAGAATGACTCCCCCGAGGGCGTGAAGAATCCGTCGGTCAACATCTACGGCGTCAACGCCGTGGGTCGCCCGCTGTTCGCTTCGAAGGCCATCGAGCGCACCACCATCGCGGCCGGTGGCTCCTGGCCGTTCAAGACAACGGGTAAGTTCGAGGAGGCGTACGTGAGCTACGCCGCCTACGCGGACGTCAGCGACTTGTAGTCTTCTCGGGAACGGACCACCCGTTCTCGAAGCCGCCCTCCACGAACTTGAGCGCGCGCAGAAGCGCACAAAATGTCAGAAGGCCCCCACGGCCGCGGCTTAGCCTCAGCCCATGAACAACCAGCTAAAAGCCGTGTGGGAGCGCTACGTGGGGTCGTGGAAAATCAGCTCGAGGGCGGAGAAACTCGAGATTTTCGCTACTTGCCTGGCGCCAACCTGCGTCTACTCCGACCCGTTGACGCGGGCGGTGGGCTGGGACGAGCTCGATGACTATATGGCCAGCTTCCACGAGCAAATCCCGGGCGGCCATTTCGTAACCGAAGAGTTCTTGTCACACAGTGGGCGAAGTGTGGCGCGCTGGAAAATGCTTAGCCGCGACGGGCTGCCGCTCGGCGCAGGCATCAGCTACGCTGAGTACGACGAGCAGCAGCGGCTGGTCGCGATGACCGGCTTTTTCGAGCCGCCCGAGAGCCCCCAGCAAGCGTGAGTTACTACCTCGAGCGAATTCAGCGCGGCGTCGACTATATCGAAACCAAGCTCGACGAAGACGTCGCGCTCGCGGCCGTGGCCAAGGTGGCCGGCGTTAGCCAGTGGCACTTTCAGCGCATTTTCAAGGCGCTGACGGGCGAAACCTTGAAGACGTATATCCGTGCGCGGCGCCTGGCCGCGTCGCTCGAGCGGCTGCTTGGCACCGATTTACGCGTGCTCGACATCGCCGTGCTGGCCGGCTTCGAGTCCCAAGAAGCGTACGCGCGCGCCTTCAAGCAGGCGTTTGGCCTCACGCCGCAAAAGTACCGCTCGTTGCGCGACAAGAGCCTGTTTTTGAAGAAGCCCCGCTTCGACGAGCAGTACCTGCAGCAGCTCAGCCGCAACGACGCGCTTACGCCCAAAATCTACGAACAGCCGCCGCTGTTGCTGGTTGGCCTGCGCACGTTCTTCTACAGCGTGGACTCCGAGAAGAACAACATCGGCGACCACCTGCCTCAGCTGTGGGCGGCGTTCCTGGCGCGCCTTACCGAAATTGAAAGCCGGATTTCCGGGGTCTGCTACGGCGTCGTTCGCCAAGAACGAGCCGACAGCGACCGCCTGGAATACCACGCCGCCATCGCCGTCACCGAAATCACGTCCTTGCCCGAAGGCTTCGTCTCCGTCACCGTTCCGGCCGGCACCTACGCCCGCTTCGAACACCGCGGCGCCGCCCCACGCATCGACCACACCGTTAGCTACGCCTACGCGACCTGGCTCGCCCAATCCAGCTACCGCCACAGCTACGCCCCCGACTTGGAGATTTACGGCGCCGCGTACCATCCAACCAGCGATGACTCGGTGTTTCACTATGCGATTCCTATCGCCGTGGGGGCGCCGCCGTAGTCGCTCGGGAACCGCGCCTGAAAGCCTGCGGTTCGTTAGTACCGGCGTTGCAAAGCTTGGCGGCGACGCGTGAGGCAGAAGGCGGCCCCAAGCGCCAGCAGCGCACCTGCCAGCGAGCCGTGCGGCCGCGCGGCAACCACCGAGCAACCGCCGCTTTCGTCTGCGCCGCCGCTCGGCAACGTGCAAACCGACACGCTTCCAGCGCTTTGGCACACCATGCCCTCATTGCACTCGGACGTCGTTTTGCAAACGGCCGAGCATGTTCCCATGCTGGCACTAGCGCTTGCGTAGCAAACCAAGTCGCCCTGGCAGGCGTTGGCGCCGTCGCAAGCTTCACCTGCGCCGGGGCCTACGGGCTCCGCGGGCGCGCCACCGGCGCCTCCGTCACCCACCAGCAACGGTGGGTCACTCAAGCCCGTCGTGACCCAAAACGGCGCCTCGTAGCCGCCCAGCACAGCGGCGGATTTCGCTGTTTCGATGATGAAATCGTGCCAGGCCGTGACGGTGCTGTAAACCGGGGTGCTGCATTCGGGCCCGCCGCGCGACACCACGCCCACGACCTTGCCATCTTCGTCCAGCGCAGGCCCGCCCGAATCGCCCGAGCAAATGCCGGTCTCGCCGCGGAACTCGGTCGACTCTACTCCTTCACCGCAGCTGCCCGGCTCACACGCAACGCTCAAGTCGTCTAGCCGCATGCGCGTGCCTGTCGAGTCGCCGGTCTCGGTCAAGCCGTAGCCGACAGCCGTGTAGGTTTCACCAGGCACGACCTCGCGGTCGATACGCGGAACCGCCGGCGTCGAGACCTCGGCGGGTACGCTCTTCTTCAAGATGATGAGCGCTATGTCGTAGCCGCAGGTGTCGACACCCAAGCCAGGCACCCGCACCTCGATGGCTCGAAACAGCTGGCTTCTGTCGCCGGGCCGCGGATCATTCGTGGCGATGAAGGCGCTGGCCGGGTAGGGTTCGCCCAGCACCGAATCGCCGCACAGCACGTGGTCGTCACCCGTGCCGGGCGAGACGCAGTGGCGAGCGGTGAGCAGCAGGTTGGGCGCGATGAGCGTGGCCGTGCATAGCCCGCCCGAGTTGTGTGTTTCACGCGCGAGCAAGAATACGTTTTGGTGCGAGACGTCGGCCGTGCCGTTGGCGATGCCCTGCGTCCGGCTGCTTGCTCGCTCGCCGGTCGTGGCGCTGCAGGCCAGCATGGCCACAGCTCCAGTGAGCATCAGCCAACCGCGAGCCCCTGCTCCATAACGACGCGCCGAGGTTTTCGTAGGCTGCTGCATGCGCTGCGTTTTGGAGCTGACAGCCTCACTTTACGCGGGCGCCCCGGGTTGTGCTACTCGGGAGCGGTCGCCTTGAGAACCATCCGAATTTCACAGAAGATTCCTGCAACTAGTGATGCACTGTGGGTGGCCTGCGCCACTCCTGATGGAATCGCGGGCTGGCAAGCTGACAAGGTAACCGGTTCGGTCGAGACCGGCGAAAGCGTCGGTCTCGGCTGGCCGGACCTGGGTGTTTCGATCCGCTTGGACGTCATCGAGCTGCTGGAAGGCCGCCGGATCGTTTTCGGTCATGGCGAGTCCCGCGTGCGCTTCGAGGTCAAAGAGGGCGAGGTCGAGCTTTCACACTCGGCTCCCTTCGACGACGATGAAGAGATCGGGACGGAGTCTTCTTGGCGTTTGGCGCTGGGCACGCTTTCGCACTACTTGGAGCGCTACGCAGGGCAAGAGCGCGAGACGGTGTGGCTGGTCAAGCCTGCGCGAACGACCGCCGAGGCCGCCCACGCCTTCTTCACGTTGCCGGACGCGCTCGGCGCCTGGCTGGGCCGCGCCTCGGCCACGCTGGGCGAGGTGGGCTCCCGCTACCGCATCGCCTTGAGCGGCGGCGGCAGCATGAGCGGCGTCGTGCTGGCGCATACCGAAGGCCGCGACTTGGCGCTGCGCTGGGACGAAGCGAACTACTCCGTCATTACCTTTCGCACTTTGCCGTCGCCCACCGGTGAGCAAGAGCGTTTGCTGGTCATTTCCTGGTCGCGCTGGAGCTACCTCGAGAACGCCGAGCTGATCGCCGGCGAGCTGGACGGCGCGCTGGCCAGACTCGTGCAGCTGCTTGGCGCCGCAGGCACGGCGTGACGGTTCACTCCGCGTCGCGGCAGCAACGCGCGCCAGTGCTGTAGTCGTAATAGGCGGAGGCGTGCACGCTGACCTTTGCCTCGCAGCCCTGCGTGGTGGAGCGCGAGTAGAAGCCGCCCAGGAACATGCCGTCTTCCACCCACTCGTCGACGTTGCCGACCATGTCGAAAATGCGTTCGTCGTCCCAGCGCGACGCGCAGGCGCGGGTCTCGCCGCTGCCGCGCAGTAGCGCAGATTCACCTTCGTAGACCAGGTTCAAGCGCGGATCGCGGTGACCCAACGAGGCGGAGCCGTGCAGCACCGCGGCCGGGTGGATCAAGCGGTACACGTTGCAGACGCCCTGCTTGTAGCTGCCGCCGTACGGGTACTTCAGGCCAGCTTTACCCTTGCAGGCTCCGACCCATTCGTCTTGCGTGCAGAGCCGCTTGCCCGCGTTCCCACAGGCCCGCCGCGCCAGCACCTGTGACAAGTAGCTCTGCGGAACGACGCCGGGTCGCGACACCGCCTTGGCTTCAAAGCGTCCCCCGCGCTGCAGTTCGCTCAGCGGGGGTAGCGGCATGGCGCGAGCGGCCGCCTCTCCCAATTGCTCGCGTTCGATCAGCCAGCCGCGCCAGACCTCGCTCACCAGCGCCGGGGTGGGCGGGTAGTAGGGCGAAAGTGCCTCACCTGTCGCTTTGTCCACGGTGCTGAGCTCCCAGCGATCGACGCAGTAGCGGCCGACCCGCGTCATCTCGCTCGGGCACCCCCGCACGCGCGCCGCTTCGGCTTCGGCGGGGCGTGGCCCCCCAGCCAGCCCCACTAGCGTGCCCACCGCTACTGCCAAGACCGCAATCGCTCGCTGGCGCACGTCGTGACCATTGCATGCCTTACCAATTGGGCCTAAATCCAAACGTCATGGCGTCGTCGAAGACCGCTGCGGCAAGCGCGCTTTCGGCGCGCGTCGCGCACAGCAGCCGCGTCGCAGATCCGCGAATTCTGTCGGCTTTCGAGCACGTGCCGCGCGAAGCCTTCGTGCCACCGGAGCTCGAGGAGCGCGCCTACGAGGACGCAGCCTTACCGATCGGGCTCGGTCAAACCATCAGCCAGCCGTCCATGGTGGCGCTGATGCTGGAGGCGCTCGATTGCGCGCCCCAGCACCGCGTGCTCGAGGTGGGCTCCGGCTCCGGCTACGTGCTGGCGCTGCTGTCCGAGCTTGGCTGCGAGGTGTTCGGCGTCGAGCGTCACGCCGAACTCGCAGCGCGCGCCCCCGAAACTCTGCGCCGCATAGGCGTCACGGACGTCGTGGTGCACGAGGGCGACGGCACGCGCGGCCTGCCTGAGCATGCGCCCTACGATCGCATTTTGGTGTCGGCCGGCGCCGCGGTTATCCCCGAAGCCTTACTGGCGCAGCTCGCCGAAGGCGGTCGGCTGGTCATGCCGGTGGGCACCGCCGAGACGCAAACTCTGGTCACGTGCGAGCGGGACGACAAAGGCTCGCTGCACTACCGCGCGGGGCCTGGCTGCGTCTTCGTGCCGCTGGTCAGCAGTTCGTCGCCTGTGCCTTAGGCCGAGCCTACGGTGCGGGTCGTGAACGCGATGGGCGTCGAGCCGACGCGACCATAGGCGGCCGTCCAAGCTTCTTCGGCTTGGGTGTCGAAGACGAGGGACGGCGCGACATCGATGGGCAACCACGAGCCAATGCGAATCTCGTTCTCTAGCTGACCGGGTGCCCAGCCGGCGTACCCCACCAGCGCGACTAGGCTGCGGGGCACAGTACCGGCGGCGATGGTCTCCAGCACCTTGCGGGACGCTGTGGCCGTAATACCGGTCCCCACGTCGAACTGCCCTTCATGGTCGACGAAACGCTCTTCGCTGCGGTACACGAGCCAAACCTGCTCGGGGAAAACCGGCCCGCCGAGGCGCACCGAACAAGAGATGTCCGGGGGGTCCTCGGTGATTTGCGACCGAACCAGCAGCTCTGGCAGCGTCATTAGCTCACGACCATTGATGATCCAGCCAAAAGCGCCCTCCGGCCCGTGCGCCGCTAGGAGCACGACCGAACGGTCGAAGTTCGGGTCTCCCGGAGGCGGCGACGCGATCAAGAGCCCGGGTGCCAGCACGGACATAACCTTGCAAGCTAGCCCGGCCTCCGGTGTCCGTCGATAGGGCAAAATCGGTCTCGGACTTCCTGGCGCTCGGCTCCCCGCCGCCTGGCGCTCGGCTCCCCGCCTGCCTGCCTGCCTGCCCGCCCGCCCGCCTTGCCCTGCGGCGTCCGCCTTGCCGGCCGAGGGCTTTACGGCTGAGGCTTTCGGGGCACCTTTCGGGCGGGGGGAGGATGTTGATAGAGTGGCGGCTGCTGATGCAGGTCACCTTCTACGGCGTTCGCGGGTCTGTCCCGGCACCTGGCCCGCACACGGTGCGCTACGGCGGCAACACCTCGTGTGTGGAGGTGCGACTGTCGGACGATTCGACGCTCGTGTTGGACGCCGGCACGGGAATGCGCGCGCTCGGCAACGCGCTGCTCAAGCGCGGCCGCTCGACGCCGGTGCACCTGCTGCTGTCGCACACGCATTGGGATCACGTGCTCGGGTTGCCGTTCTTCTCACCGTTGTATCGAAGTGACACACACCTGTTCGTGTACCCGCTGGCCAACGACGCGCAGGAGTTGTTTCAACGCAACATCTTCAACGACATTCACTTCCCGGTCAGCGTCGACGACATTCCAGCGCGGCTCGAGCTGGCGCGGCCGGAAAAGGCGGAGTGGCGCATCGGTTCGGCCATCGTACGCCGTATTCAGCTCAACCATCCGGGCGGCGCCCAGGGCTTTCGCATCGACGACGATGACGGCACGTCCGTCGCGTACCTAACCGACAACGAGCTCCACGCCGAAAACCCCAAAACCAGCGTCGAGGAGCTCGCGCGCTTCGCTGGCGGCTCCGACCTCATCATCCACGACTCGCAGTACTTGCCAGAGGACATGCCGGGCAAACTGGGTTGGGGGCACTCGGTCGTCACCGAAGTGTTACGTCTCGGCGTCTTGGCCGAGCCGAAGCAACTGGCCTTGTTCCACCATGACCCGGAGCGCAGCGACAGCGCCCTCGATTTGATTGGCGAGACCAGCCAGGCGTTCATCAAGTCCGAGGGCAAGGCAACGCAGGTGCTGGTGGCCAGCGAAGGCCTCTCGGTTCAGCTAAAAAAGTAGCCTTCGGCCCCGCCCCGTCGGCCGTTGCCCCATAGTCGTTGACGAGCGCCTTTCCGCGAGTAGGATTCGCCTCCCTTCCGCCCCCAACCAAGGTACAAGGCCTCCCCCCAAACACTCTAACTTCTGAAAATTACGCTTCGGTGAGGTAGCCAAGCGGTTAGGCAACGGTTTGCAAAACCGTTATACGCCGGTTCGAATCCGGTCCTCACCTCCGATCTGTCCCGGCAGCTGTCCCA
>JAYUYU010000002.1:0-3242 GCA_043752365.1 Myxococcales bacterium
CGCCAAATGGCGCTGCTCGGTGTCGGCGAGCTAGCCGAACCGGAGCATACCGAGGCGCGCGCCGCGGCCACCCGTGGACTGGTCGACCGCTTGCCTGCGGTGCGCTACCAAGCGGTCGTCGCCTTGGCGCGGCTGTTGGGTGACGGCTCGCTCGAAGCGCTGCTGGTGGGCTCGCGTGATGCCGATCCGGAGGTGCGTCACGTCGCCTTCCGGGTCGCCGAAGAAGTCTTTGGCGGTCGCGCACCCGAACAAGTTCCGCTGGCGCTCGTGCAGCGCGCGCGCGGTGCGCTGCGTGACGACAACCCCGGCGTGCAGGTGGCTGCGGCGATTCTGCTCAGCGTGTTGGCCGACGCTTCGGGGTCGGAGCGACTCGTCGAGGTGCTGAACTCTCGCCGCCGCATCCAGCACGTCGAGGACGAAATCGTCGTCGTCGAGCTGTGCGGCCAGCTCAAGCTCGCGGCGGCGACGCCCGGGCTGGAGCGCCGCGCGTTCGGCCTTTTGGGCGGGCGGACGCCGGTGTCCTGGCACGCGCGCGTGGCGTTGGCCGAGCTGGGCCATCCGCGCGCCAAATCGGCCATTATGCGGGGGCTTTCGGCCTGGTCAAGGGACGCGCGTACCCTGGCCGTGGCGGCTGCCGGCCGCGCGCGCCTGCTGGAGGCGCGCGAAACGTTGGAGCGCATGTCGAACGCTCCGGCGCGCGCCGAGCCCGACGCCGTGAGTGACGCATTGGCCTCGATCAACGGCCAGGCGAGTGCGACGGGCGAGTAGCCCATGACGGCTCGACGTCTGGAGTTGTACCGGCACCTACGGCGGGTTCGGCTGCTCGACGAACGATTGGTGCAGCTGCAACGGCAGGGGCGCGTGGCGTTCCACGGCTCGTGCGCGGGCCAAGAAGTGGCGCCAGTCGCGGCTGGTTTGGCGCTGCGCCCCACGGACTGGATCTTCCCGGCCTTGCGCGAGAGCTACGTGATGCTGGTGCGCGGCTACCCGCTGGAGCGCTACCTAGCTCAAGATTTCGGCACTTCCCTCGACCCGAGCAAGGGCCGGCAGATGCCGAGTCATCAAAGCGCGCGCTCCGTCAACGTGGTGTCATGGTCGAGCTGCATCGCCACGCAGTTGCCGCAAGCCGTCGGCATGGCGCTGGCCGCCCAGAAGCAAGGCAAGCCGGACATCAGCTTGGCATTTTTGGGTGACGGCGCGACCAGCCATCCTGATTTTCACGCGGCGCTGAACTTCGCGGGCGTGTTTTGCGCTCCGTGCGTTTTCGTCTGCCAAAACAACCAGTTTGCGATCAGCGTGCCGGTGGAGCGCCAGTCGGGTAACCCGCTTTTGTATCAAAAGGCCGCGGCCTATGGCGTGGCCGGCGAGCGTGTAGACGGCAATGACGCCGAGGTCGTGCTCGAAGCCCTGACGCGCGCCGCCGAGCGCGCCCGCTCCGGCGGCGGTCCGTCGTTCATCGAGTGCCTGACCTACCGCGTCGGCGCCCACTCGTCGAGCGACGACCCGAGCCTTTATCGCGACGAAGCCGTCGCGCATGCCTGGCGGCTGCGTGACCCGGTCGCGCTCATGCGGACCCGACTGCTGGCTGACGGCTCGCTCGACGAGGAGCGCGATCTGGCGCTCACTCAGGAGCTAACGCGTGAACTCGACGTAGCCGTTACGGCCGCCGAGCTCGCGCCGCCGCCGCCGGTAAGCTCGCTCTTCGACGACGTTTACGCTAAGCTTCCGCGTCATCTCGTCGAGCAGGCGGCCACGCTGGTGAAGCGCGAAGCCTGAGGCCGGCGTCGACCGCCGACTAAGGCTTGGCGTCCGGCCCGGCGACGAAGCTGTCGTGAACTTGAGTGGCGCCAATGGGGTGGGTGCGCGGCGTTGGCGCTGGACATTGTCGAGGTCGTGGGCGAAGCCTTGCCGTAGGCATCGAACGTGAATCGGAATTTTCTCGTCTACACTGTAGCGCTCGGCGCAGTCGCCGCGCTCGGGGCGCTGTACTCCAAGCTGACCGATGCGGAGCCTGCCTCGTCTGCCGCGCTTGGGACGCTGCAGTTGCCGGCATCGGCTTCCTCCGCGGCGTCGGTCGTCGTGGCAATCGAGCCGACGACGAGCCCGGAGGTTGCGCGTCTCGACGCGAGACGGCAACTGTACGAGTCGGTCGACGCGCTGGTGCAAGCCTCCCAGTTCGAAAAGGCGCGCCAGCTGCTGGATGAGGATCAGGACCGCTACGGCGACGATTTAGCGCCGGAATGGCGCGATCTCGAACAGAGCTACCGCTTGATCGCCGACTGCCTGGAACGCCCGACTGCCCAGCTTCGCGTCCGCGCCCAAGCCTTCGTGCTCGTCAGCCAGGCCTCGAGCCTTCGGCGGCGGATTCTGGCGGCTTGCGCGCCGTCTCGCCCCTAGTGTGAGCTGGGCACTTGCGGTGTAACCGCGGCGCGGGAGCACGCAGGGCGTTAGACCTCCGCTACAAGCACGCGCGCCACGCAGCAGCTCGTTCAAGCTGGCAGCGGCGCGGGGTAGCGCGAAGCGTTGCGCAAACGCGCGGCTCTTGTCGGCCGACGTGCCGACGACGTTGACGACCTCACAGCTAGGAGAAGCGGCCAGGGCCTCGCAGAAATCTGCGGCGATTGCCCCGGTACCGATCACGCCAAACTTCAACTTCCTCTTCATGGATGACCCTGGCGTCTCGGGCGAAGAGCGGGTGCGTAGCCAGGCCCCAACAGCAAACCTGTCGGGGCCGGCTAGCGTTACTCACTCAGCCGAAAATTTATGCACCATCGTGTGCTTGTAGGTGGCGCCAGGCTTGAGGATCACTTCATCTTTCCACGCGGGCACGTTGATCGAATTCGGAAACTTCTGCGACTCGAGGCACAGGCCCGTGTACTGCTGGTACACCACGCCGCCCTTGCCCTTGTTGCTGCCGTCGAGGAAATTGCCCGAGTAAAACTGCACGCCGGGCTGGTCCGCCGAGAGCTCGAGCACGCGGCCCGTCTTCGGATCTTTCAAGCGCGCGACGGGGCGCAGCGTGTGCGGATCGCCCTTGACGACCCAGTTCGCGTCGAAGCCGATCGGCTTGCCGCCGGCTTCCTTCAGGTCCTTGCCAATCAGCTTGGGCGTCGTGAAGTCGAAGGGGGTGCCTTTGACGGGCTTCACTTTGCCGTCTGGCACTGGGTCGGCCACGCTTGGACCGGGCGTGTATTGGTCGGCGAACAGCGTCAGCTCTCCACCCGTGATGGGGCCCGAGCCTT
>JAYUYU010000003.1:0-3236 GCA_043752365.1 Myxococcales bacterium
TGGGGCTTTCGCGGGCTCGCGCGCGCCGAAGCCATCGGCTCCACGCTGGGCGCGGCGGGCGGGGTCGCGCTCGGCTACTTGCAAGGACCGTCACCCAAGAGCAGCTTGCTGATGTCGAGCTCCGTGCTGTGGGGCAGCGCCGTTGGGTCCATGTTCGGTTACGGCGCGACCGCTGCCAATCAAGGCTACGGCCGATCGAACGATGGGGCTTCGCTTGGCGGCTTGATCGGCTTCAACGTCGGGTTGGCCGCCGCGGCCGGGCTGTCGACCGTCTACATTCCTACTTACAAATCGCTCGGCGCCATGTGGCTCGGTGCCGGCATCGGCTTTGCGGCGTCATTACCGGTCTACCTGTTGTACGCGCGCGACGGCGGGCCGCCAGCCAAGCGCGGCCTGATCTTCAGTGGTGTTGCGACCACGCTCGGCATTGGCGCCGGCGCGTTGTTCACCTTGAACTCCGAGGACTCGGCCAGCGCCGACGCGGCGCCGCGCTTCGCGCGCATCCACGGCTTCTCGCCGTTCGCGGTCGAGAAAGGCGCTGGAGTCGCGATCACCGGCGAGCTGCAGTAGCGGCCCAAGCCTTGCGAAGGTCCAGGGTCGAACGAGCGAGGTTCACCCATGCCATTCCCGAAACCGTTTGCCGCCGCGCTCGCCTGCTCCGTATTTACCCTTTCCGGCGCGGCCGCCGCTCAGGCCAAAGACCAGCCCTACGGCTACCACTTCGATGACGACTTCATGGTGGGCGATACCATCTCTACCACGCCGCCCCGGATCGAGATTCGGCGCCCCCTACCGCGCATCATGCTGCTCCGGCCGCGCGCCTCGTTCGTCGTCGAGATGCTCAAGTCCGTCGAAATGCTCTGACGCCCGGCCGCGCTTCAGGGGCAGAAGGGCGGTGCCGGGCTTTCGGAGGCGTGGCCTCGGCCGTTCAGCTGACGACCGGCTGCGCCCCCTAGGCTGAAAATCAAGTCCTTTCGGCCCGAGCCGCTGCTCTGGGCGGCGCGTTCTGATACGCTTTCCGCCTGGATGGCAACGGTCCGATACTTTCCGAACGATGGCCCGCCGATTTTGACGGCGCTGCACAAGCCAGTCACGACCTTCGGTCGCGCCCTCGGCAATGACATCCATTTGCCGGACGCCAGCGTGGCGCACCACCACGCGCAGATCGTCTTCAACGGGCGCGACTTTCAGCTAGAGGAGCTCGATCGCGACGGCGAAATCCTCATCAACGGCAAGAAAAAGCGGCGTGCGCGCCTGGCCAATGGTGATCGCTTCACGCTCGGCAAGGCTCAGCTCGGCTTCAGTTTTTTCACCGAGGTTTCGACCGCCGCGACCGAAACCAAGAGCGAGAAAAGTGACAAGAGCGACATCGAAGGCATTCGACGGCTGCAAGCCTTCAGCGAACGGCTGATGACCAGCCGCTCGGTGGACGAGTTGCTCGAAGCCCTGCTCGACGCGATCATCGAGCTGACCGGCGCCGGGCGCGGCGTCGTGCTGCTGGTCGACCCCGGCGACGCAAAAGACAGCGTGCCGCGGGTGCGTGCGTCGCGCAATCTGCAGCGCGAAGCCATTCAAGATGCATCCGGCGCCATCAGCGACAGCATGGTGCGTCAAGTCATCGAGACGCGCCGCCCGGTGATCGTCAGCGACGCGCTGACCGACACCACCTTCGGCAAGAGCGAGAGCGTGATCGCGCTCAAGTTGTCGAGCGTAATGTGCGTGCCGCTGCTCAGCCAGGGCGAGGCCATCGGTGCCCTTTACGTCGCCAACGACGAGGTCAAGCACCTGTTCGAGCGTCCGCAGCTCGACCTGTTGCAAATCTTCGGCGCGCAAGCCTCGCTCATTCTGCAAAACGCCATGCTGCTGTCGGCCCTCCGCGCCGATAAAGAGAAGCTGAGCGCGGAGCTGAGCGACAAGCGCTTCGGCGAAATCATCGGCAGCTGTCCGTCCATGCTCGAGGTATTTCGCAAGCTGCAGAAGGTCGCGAGCACCGACATCAACGTGCTCATCACCGGCGAAACTGGCACCGGCAAGGAACTCATTGCGCGTGAGCTGCACCGGCGCAGCAACCGCGAGAAGGGGCCGTTCATCACGGTCAACTGCGGCGCCATCCCCGAGAACCTGATCGAGAGCGAAATGTTCGGCCATGTGAAGGGTGCCTTCACCGGCGCCATCGCCAGCCGCGCAGGCAAGTTCCAACAGGCCGATGGCGGCACGCTGTTCTTGGACGAAATTGGCGAGCTGCCGCAGCCCATGCAGGTCAAGTTGCTGCGCGCCCTGCAAGAGCGCGTAGTGTTCCGCGTCGGCGACAACCGCCCGGAAAAGTGCGACATCCGCATCGTCGCGGCCACCAACCGCAACCTGGAAGAGATGATCAAGACCGGAGATTTCCGGGAAGATCTCTACTACCGCTTGAACGTCGTAAACCTGTGGCTGCCGCCGCTGCGCGACCGCGGCGACGACGTGTTCATCATCGCCAAGGCGCTGCTCAGCAAGCACGCCGACGAGCTGAACAGCCCGGTGCGCGGCTTCGCTCCGCAGGCTCTGGCCGCCGTCAAGAAATACGCCTGGCCCGGCAACATTCGCCAACTAGAGAACCGCCTCAAAAAGGCGCTCGTGCTCTGTGACCTCACGCTGCTCGGCCCCGAAGACTTGGATCTCGGTCCCGAAGCAGAGCAGCCCATCGTGCCGCTCGAGAAGGCCAAAGAGGACTTTCAGCGGCGTTACGTGCTCGAGGTGCTCGAGCGCAACAACGGCAACCGCACGCAAACGGCGCGCGATCTCGGCGTCGACCCGCGCACCATCTTTCGCTACCTCGAGAAAGAACAGAATCCGATGCCCAGCGGCGCGACGCAGAGCGCCCTCATCGATCCGGAGTAGAGTGAAGCACTCGCTCGCCAGCGCGGCGCTGGAGCTCGACCTGGGGTCCGCCGTGGTTTCAGCGGGCTTCGAGGTCGTGGATCACGCTGCGATTATCCTCGATCTCGCAAATTTCGAGGTCGAGGGCATGCCGTCGCGCGCGGTGGCCAAGCGACGAGCCGAGTTCTTGGCCGGTCGTTTGGCGGCGCGCGAGGCATTGCGGGCGTTGGGTTTCGACGCCGTACCGGGCCGCAACGACGACGGCAGTCCCCGTTGGCCCGCCGGCGTCACTGGCTCGATCAGCCACGGCGCTGGCCGAGCGTTTTGCGCGGTGGCGCGAGCTCGAGACGTGCGCTCGCTGGGTATCGACGTGGAAA
>JAYUYU010000004.1:0-8216 GCA_043752365.1 Myxococcales bacterium
GATTTCACGGCCAACTGGTGCGTCGCCTGTAAAGAGCTCGACAAGAAAACGTTCTCCGAGCCGCGCGTCGGTCAGGAGCTAAGTAGGTTCGTGGCCGTCAAGGTCGACGCAACCACCGCCGACGACCCCAAGGTGGAAGCCATGATGGCTCGCTTCAAAGTCGTTGGCCTGCCCACCGTCGTCATGTTCGACTCGCGAGGCAAAGAAGCAGTTCGCTTCAACGACTTCGTCCCCCCGGACGAATTCCTGAAGTCGGCTCAGGCGGTCGACTGACGCCAGGCGCCGTGGCCGTAGCGCCACGGTGAGGCAGAAGGCCGCGTGCTCATTTGACTCCCGAGCGTGCCCTCTGACTGTCGGGGTCGAGCGCAAAAGTGCCTGAGCGCGGTAGTTTCCGGCGTCCCAACTCCTCGATGGACCGCACCAGCTCGTCGCGGGGCACGGGCTTGTACAGCACGCGAGGCATGTTGGGGATGTTCTCACGCCGGCCGACCACCTCGCAGAGTTGCTCGGCGCCGTAGCCGTCGCCGCTGATCAGCAGCACGCGCTCGGCCAGGCGCGGGTAGCGCTCTCGGATGCGCACGAACAGCTCCGGCCCGCTCATCTGCGGCATGTTCACGTCCGAGACCACCACGTCGAAATGGCTGCCTTCCGCCAGCTGCCCCAACGCTTCCGCGGCGCTGCAGGCCGTTACGACGTCCAGCTCGCGTAACATGCTCGCCGTGGCGCGCAGCACCAGGGCCTGATCATCGATCAACAGTACCCGCAGGCGGTGTGGGTGAGTTCGCACTTCGTTCACGTTCGAATCCCAGGTTTCGAGCTCCGCTCGTTTCACGTTGCAGCTAGGGCAGCACCATTCGGGCTCACCACCAGCGTCGTCCAGCTGCGCCGACCAGCCGTGTCGTGCCAGTAGGACGAAGCCCCACTCGACCGCGGCCGTCACCTCACCGCAGTCTGAGCAAACAACGAATGAGCTTGGCATGCGGATTAACCGTGCAAGCTCTGCGCCCACCAAAAGCTGCCACAACCTGCGTTGATGTCGGATGGGGCGCTTATGCCTTCACCCAGCGCTCCAAGGCCCCAAGCGCGCTGGCCACGTTCGGCTTCGCTTCGCCGAAGCCAAGCCACGGATCGTCAATCTCGGCAGCCCGAACCGGCACCGTAACTATCGTGAAACGCGACGGGTCGAGCCCGGCGTGCAACTCTTCCCACGCCAGCGGGGTCGAGACGGTGGCTCCCCGATGCGCCCGCACCGAGTAAGGCGCGACGATCGTGCGCGACGTGCCAGTTTGCCCGGTATCGACGTAGACGCGGTCGCCGCGCTTGTCGACCTTGCGCTCCATCGTCGCAATCTGCGGGTGGCGCGCCGTGACGATTCTGCCCAAGAGCTCGACCAGCAGCTTCGCGGCCTCGAACGGGATGCCGCCGCCGAGCGGCACCAGCACGTGTAGGCCCCGCTGGCCCGAGGTCTTGGGAAACCCCGGCAACCCCGCGTCGTCCAACACCTCGCGCAGCGTGAGCCCAAGCCGCACCGCGTCGGAAAATGGGCGCTCTCCCAGGTCAAAATCGACCGTCAAGAAGTCACAAGTGCCGAGCGTTTGCTCACGGCAGGCCAGCACGTGCAGGGGAATACAGCCCAGGTTCGCCAGGTAAATCAGGCCGTCGTCGTCATCCACCAAGAAGACGTTCTTGGGCGTTCGGCCCACTTCGTCGGTGTCGGAAATGTCGAGGCGGCGCATCCAGCTCGGCGTCCCCTCCGGCACGTTCCATTGATAGAAGCTCTTGCCAGCGATGCCATCGGGATGCCGCACCAACACCAAGGGTCGCCCGCGCAAGAACGGCAACATGCGCGGCGCAATGCTGGCGTAGTAGCCGACCAAATCGCTCTTCGTGTAGCCAGAGTCGGGCCAGAACACCTTGTCGGGGTTGGTGACCACGACCCGCCCCGTGCCGTAGGCCGCGGCACTGCTCGGTTGTGGCTCACGCACCGGCGCGGGCGGCGACGCGAAGCTGGCCTTGGGGTCAACGTCCGGACGCAGCCCGAGGAACACCGGCGCCCGCAGCCGACCCTCTCCGGTAAAACCATGATAGCGGACCTGCACCACCAGCTCTGGCCGGACCCAACGCGCCTTTTCGGTACCAGGGTCTTCTGGGACGTCACCGTGACCCGGATACGTCGCTTGTTCGAGGCCCGGAAGCTCCTTCAAAAGCAACCGAATCGTCGCGTCCGAGAGCCCGCTACCCACGCGACCGCGATACTGCAGCTGGCCCTGCACGTACACGCCCAAGCACAGGGCGCCCAGGCTCGCCCGCGCGCCCGTACCGCCCACGTAGCCCAAAACGACGAAGTCATCATCGCGCTCGCACTTGATTTTTACCCAGTCGGTCGTGCGGCGTGGGCCAACCCGATACGGAGACTGCTTCTTTTTGGCCACCACACCTTCGAGCCGTTCGCGTTTACAAAAATCGTAAAGCGCCGAGCCGTCGTCTTCGATGTGGTCGAGCACCCGCACCAGGCCTCGGCCACGCACCAGCTGCGCCAAGATGCGCTTACGCTCGAGCAGCGGCAGCCCTGTGAGATCGCGCCCCGCCATCGCCAACAGATCGAACGCCAGGTACACGACCGGAACGTTGGCGCGCGCGTGCTCGATATCGAGCGGACGTTGCGCGTGGATACGCGGGGCCAGACGCTCGAAGCTCGGCTTGCCCTCGGCGTCGAAGGTCACAATCTCGCCATCCAAAAGCGCTTCCTCGATGGGCAACAGCGAAAGCGCGCGCGCAATCTCGGCGTAGCTGGCCGTCGCAGAGCGACCGTTGCGGTAACGCAACGCCACCTGCCCTCCGCGCTTGTCGGCCACGATACGCACGCCGTCGAGCTTCAGCTCGTACAGGCGCTCGGCGTCCTTCAGGTTGGCCCCCGCAAGCGCGCACAGCATCGGCGTCAGGCCCTGCGCCGCTAAGGCTTTTTGGGGGGCGGACGCCACCAGCTCCGTCAGCTCCGCCGCTAGCGCGGCTTTGTTCAGGTTCTCTTCTGCCGTCAGGCCCGACAGCACGCCACGCGGGTCTATCAGCCGTACGTCTTCGTCGATCGCGAAGGCGTCCTGCTTCTTGATCAGCAGCCACTCGGTCTGGTGCCCCTCACCGACCTCGAGCTTCTTCTGGCCCCGCCCACTCGTGCGAATCAGCGCGAAAGTGCCGCGCAACTTGAAACCCGAGAGCTCGAACTTCAGATCCCCGCGCGCGAGCCCTTCCTCAGCCGAGGTCTCGAGGTAACGGATGCGCCCGGTGTCCCAGACGATCATCGAACCGGCGCCGTAGTTTCCGGGGGGAATGACGGCCTCGAAGTCGAGGTACTCGAGCGGGTGATTTTCGGTGTGGACCGCCAGGCGCTTCTCGAGCGGCTTCTGGCTAGGGCCCCGCGGGACGGCGAAACTTTGCAGCGTGCCCGAGCACTCGATGCGCAAATCGTAGTGCTCGTTGCGCGCTTGGTGCAGATGCACGACGAAGCGACCGGCCCTGGTCGCGCGCGCGCTGCCCTTGCGTTCAGCACTGAACGGCTCGGTGGTTAGAGCCGGGTCGCGCTTACTTCGATAACGCCTCAGCTCGTTCGGATCTTGGGCTCCCGGCGGAGGAACTTCACCCGAACTTTTCTTCAAGTCGCGCTCCTTCCGCTAGCATAGCGGAATGCCCGCTCGCGCTGTGCTTTCCGGCACGATTTCCTTCGGATTGGTCTCGATTCCGGTCAAGTTCTTCACCGCCGCTTCGTCGGAGCAGGTGAGCTTCAACATGCTGCACAAGAAATGCGGCGGACGTTTGAAGATGCAATTCATCTGCCCCACCGACAACGAGGTGGTCGAGCGCTCCGACACCGTCAAGGGCTACGAGTACAGCAAAGGCCAGTACGTCCAGTTCAACGAAGAAGAGCTGAAGGCGATGGAGACCGAGCGCGGCGGCTCGATCGAGATCACCGAGTTCGTGCCCGTCACCAGCGTCGACTTCATTCAGGTCGAGAAGAGCTACTACTTGGGCCCCGACAAGGGCGGCGACAAGGCCTACAGATTGCTTGGCGAAGCCATGACGGCCAAGGGTCGCGTCGCGGTGGGCCGTTGGTCGGCGCGTGGCAAGGAGCAGGTAGTCTTGGTCCGCCCGTACGGCAAAGACGGCCTGGTCATCCACCAGCTTTATTACTCGAACGAGGTGCGCGCCTTTAGTGAGATCGACACCGGCGCCACCTTCACCTTCAGCGACAAAGAGCACGACCTGGCGCAGAAGCTGATCGAAGAGCTGGGAACCGACTCCTTCGACGCCACCAAGTACACCGACAGCTACAGCGAGCGCGTGAAGTCGGCCGTCGACCAAAAGGTCGCCGGCCAAGAGATCACCATCGCCCCCGAAGCCCCCAAAGCTCAAATCATCGACCTGTTCGAGGCCCTCAAGAAGAGCCTCGCCGACGTCCAAGAAAAGGGCGGCCCCCTCGCCGGCCCCAAAAAGGCCGAAGCAGCCCCGGCCCAAGAAGCCCCCGCCAAAAAGGTCCGCGCCAAAAAGGCTCAGTAGCGGCAGCAATTTGGCGAGAAGCAGGGACGCGGCCGACGCCCCGTCTCCTGTTCATTCCCTCTCGTTTCTTGGCCCAGTGGCTGGGGGCGGCTTAATGCCAAGGGACCGCGGAGGTCCCATGAAGGCTCGCCCTGCAACTTTGGTCGTGATCGAATTTGGCGCCAGCTGGCCGCGCTGGCTAAACCCGACTGGCGATCGCGGCGACTTAGCCGTCGTGGCCCAGCACTACGCCGGTCTGCCGACCGATCTGATCACCCAAGTGGCCATGCGCGTGACGCGCCTCCAAGCTCGCGGCTGGCAACTGTCGTCGATGGTACTGGTCTCGAACGGTCGCGCGGACACCCACACGGCGGCGGCGCGCTCGATCTTGGCGCGTGGGCTGCTGGCGCACCTCGCGGCCTCGGGCGGCGGTAGCTTCGTGCTCAGCGTCGACGGTTACCTCGGGCGCCGCGCCGAGCACAATTTGGCAGCCTTAGCGACCACCCTCGGACCGGTCGCGCTGGCGAGCCGCGTCGAGCTCCGCCTCGAGAGCGCAGCCAGCCAAAGCGCGTCGGTGCCGGTGGCCCGCGCCCTGACGGCCTAAAAGATCGGTGCTATTCCGGGCCGCTTGACACAAACCGCGGCCCCAGAAAGCAACCGGCGCCCTGAAGCGCTCGACGCGGACACGTGCGCCGCCCTGGAATGGCCGCTGCTGCTGCGTGCTCTCGGCAGCTTTTGCACCAGCGCGTCCGGCAAGGCGCGCGCGCTCGCGCTGCAGCCGGCGGCCACGCTGGAAGCCGCCCGCGCCCGTAACCAAATCGTGAGCGAAATGCTCGATCTGGACCGCTTGGGCTTGGCGCCGCCCGCGCGCGCCTTCCCCGAGGTCTCCAAGGCGCTCGAGCGCGCTGCGCGCGGTGGCGTCGCAAGCGCCAGCGAGCTTTGGCAAATCCGCGAGCTGTTGGAGGTAGCGGCCAAGCTGCGCGTCTTCGCCAAAGCACAGCGAGAAAGCCACCCATCTCTAAGCCAAGCCGTCGATTCGCCGCCCGAGCTCTCGGGCCTGGAGGAAGATCTAGCGCACTCGCTCGACGCCGACGGCACGGTCGCCGACCGCGCCTCACCGGAGTTGGCGCGCGCCCGCAAGCGTGTTCGCGAGCTACGCGAGGAGCTGAAACGCAAGCTGGGCCAGCTCATCGAACGCCACGCCGACGTCGTCCAAGCCGACTACTACACCGAGCGCGAAGGCCGCTACGTGTTGCCGGTGCGCGCGGACGCCCACCTGCGCGTACCCGGCATCGTGCTCGGTTCCAGCGCCTCGGGGGCGACCCTATTCGTGGAGCCCGAAGAGCTGACTGGCATGAGCAACCAGCTGCGCATCCAAGAAGCCGAAGCCCTGCGCGAAGCCGCCAAGGTTCTGGTACTTTTGTCCGGCTACGTGGCGAGCGACGCCGAACAGGTCCGCTCGGCAGCACGAGCCTGTGAAGAGGCTGACGTGCTGTCGGCGTTGGCCCATTTCGCGCGTAAAACGCAGGCCATCGTGGTGCCCCTGCTGGCCGAAGCGCGCCTGGACCTGCGCGCCGCTCGCCATCCCTTGCTCGCGCTTTCGGAGCACTCGGTCGTGGCCAACGACATCGCCATCGAGGCCGAGCGCGCGCTGGTCATCTCGGGGCCGAACGCGGGTGGCAAAACCGTAGCGCTCAAGACCCTCGGCCTGGTGGCGTGGATGGCGCGCGCCGGCGTCCCGTTGCCGGTCGCCGAGGAATCGCGCGTGGGCTGGTTCGGCTGCGTGCTGGCCGACATCGGCGACGAGCAAAGCATTGCGCGCTCGCTGTCCACGTTCAGCGCCCATGTTCAGCGCCTTTGCTCGCTGCTCGAGCAAGCCTCCACCACGAGCCTGATCTTGCTCGACGAGCTCGCCTCCGGCACCGACCCGGAAGAGGGCGCGGCGCTCGCGGCCGCCATGCTGGAGGCGCTGACGGCGCGCGGCGCCGCCGTGGCAGTCACCACTCATTACGAAAAACTCAAAGAGTTCGCGGCCCACGCCGAACACTTGCAGAATGCGTCGGTCAGCTACGACTTCGAGCGCATGGCGCCGACTTTTCGGCTCACCATGGGGGTTCCGGGCGCTTCCAGTGCGCTCACGGTCGCAACCCGTCACGGCTTGCCCGCCAGCGTCGTCGCCCGCGCCCAAGCGCTACTACCCGAACAGTCACGTGAGCGCGAGCGCGCCGTCGAAGAGCTCGGACGTCAGCGCCAAGCCTTCGAGCAAGAGCGCGAGGCCTTGGCGCGCGAAGCCGAAGAGCTACGCCAACTGCGCGAGCGCCTCGAAGTCGAGCACGAGCAGGAGCGCGGTGAGCTGGAAGCCGAAGTCGAGCGCGAGACGCTCGCCCTGCGAGCCAACGTTTCAAAAATCCGCGCGGAGTTGCTGGCAGCGCGCGAGCGACTGAAGCACGAGGGGCAGGATCCGAAAGCGCTGCGCAGCATCGAGCGCGACCTGGGCCGAGCAGCCGTGCACGTCTCGTTGGGTGGTTCGTTGCTGCCCGCGCGAGAAAGCGTCGCTGCGGCGCGTAGCCCTGCGGGAACGCTCGTCACTTACAAAAGCGGCGACAGCGTGCGCGTAAAATCGTCCGGCCTGTTGGCCACGGTGCTCGAAGCCGACCCCAACAAATTGCGGCTGCAAGTCGGGTCCATCAAGCTAGTTTTGCGTAGCGAGGACGTCGAAGCCGCCCAGGCGCCGCGCAAACAACAGCAACCCACAAGGGCTCGCAAGTCGAGCATCGCATCCTCCGTACTGCCGACCGCGGTGCGCACCAGCCTGAACACCCTCGATTTACGCGGCGAGCGCGTCGACGTCGCGCTCGACCAAGTCGATGCGTTTCTCGATCGCATGCTCAACGTAGGAGAGCCAGTCGGTTTCGTTCTGCACGGACACGGCACCGGAGCGCTCAAGTCCGCGGTCCGTACTCATTTACGGGCTTCCAGCTACATTGAACAGTCGCAAGCCGCCGAGCCGGACTCGGGCGGCGACGCTTTTACTATCTTTTGGTTGCGGTGCTAGCGTAGCTCCACCAACTCAAATGTCGGCCCCCGAATCCCCGAGCTCCTCGAAGCTCCCGACGGCGGCGACGAAGGCATCGAGCGCGCCCCAACACGGCGCCCCGGCGTCTTCGCCCACCTCGGCGCTTGCATCCCACGGTCACGGCGCCGACGGCGGCACCGCGTACAACCTGAAGATGGGCCTCGCGGCCCTAGGCGTCGTCTACGGCGACATCGGCACCAGCCCGCTGTACGCGATGCGCGAGTGCTTCAACAAGGAGCATGGCATCCAGGTCACGCCGGCCAACGTCATGGGCGTGCTGTCGCTGATTTTTTGGGCACTGACACTGATCGTCTCGATCAAATACGTGGCCTACGTGCTGCGCGCCGACAACAAGGGCGAAGGCGGCATCTTGGCGTTGATGGCGTTGGCCAGCGCCGCACAGCACGGCAAGCGCGTCTACCCGGTAATGATTGCACTGGGCGTATTTGGCGCAGCGCTGCTCTACGGAGACGGCGTGATCACGCCTGCTATCTCGGTGCTGTCTGCGGTCGAGGGCCTGGCAATCGCGGCGCCGGGGCTCGCGCACCTGGTCATCCCCCTCACCATCGCCATCCTGATAGGCCTATTTTCCATCCAGAAGCGCGGCACT
>JAYUYU010000005.1:0-8200 GCA_043752365.1 Myxococcales bacterium
GTACCCCCGAAGGCCCGGAAACTCCGGGCCAGTAGCTCAATTGGTAGAGCAGCGGACTCTTAATCCGTTGGCTCCCGGTTCAAGTCCGGGCTGGCCCACTGTCCCCGAAACTGGCTCCCCGACTGACGTTAGGGAGCCAGTTTCGGTTTGTGGTCCGCGAATCGGTACGACGTTCGTGGGCCATGTTTGGGCAATCGGGCCAGGCAAGCGCAGCTCGGGGATCGCCTCATCGAGAGAAACGAGCGAGCCAAGCCCAAGCTCGGCTGCCGAGCGAGCCGCACGCCGGTAGCGGTTGAGCATGGCGCTCGTCGTGTGCCCCGTCCGGTCCTGAACCCACGCCTCAGAGCGCCCGGCAGCCAGCGCGAGGGTCACGAACGTCCCTCGGAGGTCGTGCGCGCGCAGGCGGGAGCGATTTTCGCTCGACTCGTGCAGCTCGGGCCGGCGGACGCCTGCCGCCCACAGCCGAGCGCGTAGGAGCTTGGCCAGCTCGTGGGTCTCGAGTGGGGCCCGCCCGTGCGCTTGAAAGATCCGTTCGGTCGGGCGGGGCCCCGCAAGCTCCCATCGCCTGGCCAGCGCACGGCAGGCACCCAGATCCAGCGCCCAAGCCCGTGCGTCATCCGTCTTGTTCCGGTCGAGCGTAACGACCCCGCGATCAAGGTCAACGTCCCGCCAGGTCAGCGCGAGCAACTCGCTGGCGCGCATGCCCTCCCTTGCGGCAACGCCAAACAAGAGACGCTCCAGTAGGGGCGCTGCTTCGAGCGCTAGCAACGCCGCGTCCTCAGCCGGGTAGAGGTAAGAGAATCCGGGCGGCTTGCCGGCCTTGGGCATGAATCCCTTGGGGATCGGATTCTGCGAGATCAGTCGCAGGGGGTACACCGCGAGCTCCAGAACCCGACGCATCACTTGCGCGTAGTGTCGGCGCGTTGCGGGCCGCTTCGCGCTCTCGGGCAGCTGGCGCATGACGCGCTCGGCGTGGTCCAACCTGAGGCGACGAACCGGAACGGAGCCGAGCTTGATCCCGCCGACGTCGAGCGCTCCGAGAAACTCAAGCCGCCGTGCGTCGTCCGCCGAATCCTTGTCCTTGACGTGATCCGGCCAATTGCGCGCAAGCTCGCCCGACGTCCACAGCTTGGCGACCTCGGCAAAGGTCGGGCCCTCGAGTCGGGCGGGGAGCGTGGGCGTGCCGCAGAACTCGCCGATCACGTGGATCGCGTCGGTGACGCCCTCGCCTGCCGGAGCACGCCCTAGCTCCTCGAGCAGGCCGATCGCTGCCGTGGTCTCGACCTTGCCCGCGAGGCGCAAAGCCTTGGCCTGCTCGGACAAGATCAGCGCGCGCTCCTCGGCTTCCTCGCGCGACTGGCACGTGGGGAGCGGGACGTCATACCGGCGCTTCTTGATCAGCGTGATGCGTGCGCGCCAGATCCCGCCGCTGAACCGGACGTCTCCTTTGGCTTGCTTAGGCATAGGTGCTCTTTCAATAGGCCGGGGTGAAGCGCTGCGAGGCTTCGAGAATTGCGCTCGGCATGATGAACGCGTGGTTCTGCCCGTCGCAACCTAGTTGCAGGTCAGGCACTGGCCCTTTGCCAAAGACGTAAGCTGAAACGATCGGCGAGATCGGGGGCATACTGACCTTGAACACCCGTCGTCCATCGGTCAAACGGTGCGGCCCACTCGTCTGGAACATGCCGCCAGCGCCAGGATTGCCCGCAACCCCAGCGCTCACGCGGGTGATGAAAGCGCTGGGCTCATTCTCGGCTACCCACCACACAGGCCACGTTCCTTCGCGCAACGTTAGCTCGAAGCCGCGCCCATCGCCCCAAACGTACTGCCGGATCTTCAGCGGCAGCGCATCTGGCACGTTCAGCGGCGGCGCAACGCCACGCGCGCCGGCTTCGATTCGTTCCAGCCAGTCGTTTTGATGGGTCGAAACGTACAGGCGAATTTGCATGGCGGCTGGCAAGTCCTGCGGCTTCTCGCCCAGCACCAAAAACATCATCGGGAACGCGACGCCCTTTTTCAGCGCTCGGTTGAGCGCGTAGAACATTTCCTCGCGCCATGGTCCGCTCGCGAGCGCAGCGGGCGAGCAGATTCCAAGCCAGGCATCGCACTTCGCGGGGTCGCTGATACCGTCGCCCAACTGCTCCCAGATGATGCGTCCCGCCGCTAGGTCGCGGCGGTCAAAGTGCACGTCCAGGCCGGTGGACTTGAGCCGCGAGATGTAGAAGTCCACGTCCTGAACTTCGTTATCCGCCCACGCATAGGTCACCCAAAGCTTCTTGCTACCCATTGCTCGCACTCCTTTTCGGAAACGGGATCACGTTCGAGCCATCGGCCTCACTCATTGCGGCCCCAATCGCCATCGCTTCTTGAGCCGCTCGATACGTCGGCCGAACATACTTCGACGTCGTCGAAAGTTGACGATGTCCCGCGCAGAATTGGACGCCAACCAAGTTCGCCCCACGCTCGATCAGGTGCGTGATGCGCGCCGAGCGCAAGTGAGCCGCGCAGAAGCGCTCGGCAAGCTCGGACGGGAGCGCTGCGCGCGCGGCTGCTCGAACTTGCTTCTTGTAATTGTGCACCCCGAAGATCGGCCCGGCGTATGACTGTTCGGGTGCGGGCCTGCCTAGCTTGGCCTGTTTCTCTCGGCGCTCCGTATCGATCCAGAGCAACACCCGATCCAGGGCTTCTGCCGCGCGCGGGGTCAGCGGCACGTCCCGCCCCCAACGGGCCTTGTCCGTGTCGTCTGACAGCCGGAGCATGCTTTCCCCGGGCCGGTAGTGGTCGGGCGCGCGCAGCCGGTCGAGAGAACTAGGCCGCAAACCGGACTCGTACTGCACGACAAACCGATCCCGAATTGGGAACACGGTCGAACGGTTCTCGGCTGACTCCGACGTCACCGGCAACGCTGCTAGAAAGGCCTCCACTTGCTCGGTCGTGAGCGGCACGGCCGCAACCCGGCGCCGAGTCTCGCACGCCGTACCGGCCGAATGCCGGGGCGCGTTCGGTACGAGCACAAGCTCGGGCAGTAGCTTCCGCTCGAAGGCCCAGCGAACGAAGTTCCGCAGGCCCGCCGCCTCGCGTTTCCAGGACTGCCTTTTGACTTTGCCCAGACGCTCGGCCATGAGATCCCGGCACATGCCCGCTGTGACGTTGTGGAAGGCGTCGAAGTAGACGAGCCAGTGCCGCGCCCATTCTTCCCAGGTGCGCCGCGTGCTCTTGGCGTGCGTGCTCTCGAGCGACGCGAGCCAGAGCGCCATTGCCCCGGCCAGGTCAACGTCCAGGGGCCGGTGCCGGACGGGCTTGCCGCGCAGCAGTGCACGCCGCACCGCGTCCGCATACAGGCGCTCGCCTTCTTCCAGCGCCTTGGCCTTGTCCTCGCTTCCGGTCGAGAGCTCTTGCGGTCCGCCCGCCCGAAAGACGACCGTCCAGACCTTGCGGCCCGGCTTACGGCGAATGCGCCAGCCGCCGCGCACGACCTCGTTGGAGTCAGCCACGTGCCTTCCCTCCCGTCTTGAGCCGGCCGAGGATCGCCAGGGCTTTCGGGTCGGTGATCGCCGTGGCGCCTACCCGTCGCCGGCCCGGCCGCGCGGGCCCCCTGGCGTGCTTCGCTCGCGTCGCCTCGTCTCGAGTGAGAAAGGCGTCCAGGTCGCTTTCCAAGAAGAGCCGACGAGTCCCGACCTTCACCGTCGGCACGTGGGGCCGGATCAGATTGTCGAACGTGGCCAGGCTCACGCCGCACTTGCGGGCAGCATCGGCCCTGGAAAGCGTTTTGCCGAGCGGCACCGACTCGAGAACGATCGCGAGCGCTGACGAGCCGAGCTGAACAAGCACGTTCCGAAGTTCGGTAGCGACGGAGCGCAGCTGGTCGCACAGCTCGATCGCGCGTGCTGGATCAGGCTGCACGGCGTGTCTCTTCCGCCCAGATCTTGGACTCGGCTTCGAGCGCAACCCCGCGCGAATGGGCCTGCTGCAGCTCTGCCGCAGTCAGCCGCAAGCCCGGCGCTCGTTCGGAACGCGCCTGCATTGCTTGCAGCGTTCGCGCTACCTCAAGCATTCGGCGCGGCGTGCGGCACTTCGCGCGAAGCGACCGCGCCCACTTGGTCAGCCGGCCCTGGTTCGCATCTCGCTCTGCCCGTCCCGTCGTGTCATAGTGGATAGTCATCAGAAAGTTCCCCTTTCGGTGATCCGGTCCGGGCTGTTAGCGCAGCGCCGGACTTTTTCGTTTTCAGCGTTTCTTGCTTGGCTTCTTCTTCGCGCCAGCTCGTTCGGCGTGCGCTTTGCGAATGAGGAGCCGGATCACGTCCGACGGATAAATGCCGTCTAGCTCCGCCAACTCGTTCAACATCCCGCGCTCTTGGGCACTCATGCGAACGCCCACGAACTCACTACGCGCATCGGGAGCCATCCTTAATGTTTAACACACGTTTAACACTGACACAACCGCGCCACGTGGCGGCGCGGCACGCTTATCACACGTTCAGCATGACGACCTCGGTTGGCACGCGCAACGCACTAGAACGATCGTCAAGTGAGCGTTGCAGCAACTAGGCTCGATTCGTGATCGAGAATCGACATTCGCGGGGGCGCCCTGGGTGGGTCCATTCTGACTGGGGTTCTATGGACCCGGGAACAGGCGAGCCCGTTGCTACCGGGGCGGCAGGAGCCCAATCTCTCGAACGAACTGGTCGAGCTGTCGCAACCCATCGAGTGCTGGACTGAGTCCGAGCAGAATCGCGGCGAGGTAGCGGAAGAATGCGGCCTTACCCACGCGCGAGGCGGATGCTTCCAGTTTTTGCAGGCGCGTCCGAAGGTCGCTGATTGCCTTCTTTGCGTCGCGCTTGTCCGCGAAGCTTTGGTCAATAAGTGCCTCTAGTCTGGCACGCAGAGTTTCTATCGTAGCGTGAAGGCTTCCGAGTTCTTCCTTCGAGAAAGGCTCGTCCGGAACTTCCCACGGCTCGAGCAACGCTTGCACCTGCCGGTCACGCTCTGCCTGAGCGTCGGCTCGAGTCACGGCGCGGAGATGATCCGGGATCGTGTAGATCCATGCCTGAGTCAGAGAAAGCAACTCGCCCTCGGACTCGACAGAATCCGTGCCATCTGCCGCGCCTGACGGATGCGGCGCTCGTGTGACTACGAGACGGAAGGTCGTCGGGACACTCGGCCTGGGTGCTGTTTCGAAAGCCTCCGCGACGATAGCGCGCGTGGACCTGGTAAGCGCCGGTTGTTCAGTGACCTTTACGTAGACACTGGCTCGCGAGCGCAGCTGAAGCTTGAAGTATTCGGAGAGGTTCGTGACGTCGAACTCCTCCCAGAGCAGTGACTCCGACTCCTCGACCTGTTCACGGATCCGCGCGATCATTGTCGGAGTTAGAAGCATTCGACCAGCTCCACTTTTGCAGGGTTCGCGCCTTGCGCTATCCCGTCATTCGGCATGCTTCCTCTGGGTGCGAGGCAGCGTCAAGCTAGGGTCGTCCGCGCCCATGCTTGACGCCCCGCTTCCGCGGCATTGGTCTCGGACGATGCCCACCCCGCCGCCCTCGCTCGAAGTCGTCCGCGACGTGCTCGGAAACGCACGGTTGCTGTGGCGAGCTCGAGCCGAGGCAGGCGCCAGTGCAGCGAGGCGGGGCTGGTGATAGTCCTTTCGACCGACGAGCTTCCCGCCCCCGGCGTCGCCGTCGAATCGACGACACTGGAGTTCAAGCGGGAACTGAGTAGCCCTTTCGCTGCGGCCAAGCATGTTGCGGCACTTGCGAACAGCCGGGGCGGGGCTCTGATTGTCGGCGCCGTTCACAACCAGCAGACCGGACAGCTGATCAAGTACGTCAGCGCAGACATCGGCAAGACGGACGAGACCGTTTCCCAGGCGGTAAAGGAACGATGCTCCCCAGCTCCCGCCTACCTCGCGAGCGCCAGGCAGCACGACGGGCAGAACGTGCTCGTCGTGAACGTTGAACCGACGCTTTCGGGCGCACTAGTCGGCGTCAGGATGCCTTCGAAAGATCCTGACTACAACGGCGAGGCGTGGGTCTTTCCAGTTCGCATCGGGAGCCAAACCAAGTATCTCAGTCCGGGAGAATTGCCGATGTACGTGGATGCTCGACTCAGGCGCGCTGTGGTGCTGATGGGCCAGGTTGAGCCGTCCCACATGGTTAGACTAGAGCCGGACCGCACGTCTCACGGAGGCACGCACCCCCAAGTCGAACGCGGGTACGTGACCGACATTAACGAGGCGGAGAACACGTTCAGGTTAGGCGAAAGACGCCTTCCTCTTGATCGTATCGAGAGCGTTTTTCGAGATGAAACTAGTTGGGTGATCGTCTATCGATTCTACGGCGCGGCCAACGTCACGAGTTGACGGCGCCCGGGCCGCCCTCAGTCGCCCCCGAGGTACTGCAACCCAGCATCCAAAAGCCTTGCCATCACGCTGGCCTTCTTAGCTGCCGCCTTGTCCTCGTCCGTCTTGGCGTTCTTCGAGCCGGCTGGGATCTTGATTCCGCCCGACAGCTCTGCAGGCTCCGGCGCAACCGTGACGTCAGAAGAAACCTGGATGGTCCGGGCTAGACGTCAGCGTCAGCGAACGAGAGTAGACCGGAGCGGTAGACGCGCGCGCCGTCGGAGGCGTACATGCGCCCGCTGATCCCGATCAGGGAAAGCAGCCCGTACGCCGCGCCAAACGCGTTTCGATCTGTGATGTTTTGGTAACGCCATGACACGCCAGCGTCGAGCGAGTAGGCAATGCCACCCAGCGGGAAAGCCCCGAACAGGACTGGATCATAGACTTTCGCGATCACGTGGCCCGCTACCGCAAACGTTCCGTAGCGTGCACTAGATCCGCTGGCGACGCTCAGAGCGCCGATCACGGTCGTGGACGGCCAGACTAGCCCGGTGAGGCTGTAGGCAACCCCGCCAGTCGAATCGAGCGCAATGAATTGACTGCTCGGAGCGTGCCACAACACACCCGCACTGGTGATACCCCCGCCGTAGGTTCGCGCGAGAGTCCAAGTAGCGCCAGCGTTCGAGCTGTGCAAGATGCGGACGGCCGTCACGCCGCTGATAACGCATGAGCCGACGTAGACGATGTTACCTACCCCGTCGTCTGCGAATTGACCGCTCGGCGAGCCCAGTTGATTGATCGTGCCGATCGCGGTGAGTCCCGCGGGCTTCCCCGCGTTCGCCAGCGTGCCGAGCGTGGTGCCGTGCAAGAGATCGCCGCCCGAGTCAGCAGCCAGATATTTGGTGCAGTATTCGGCGTAGTGCAGCGCCACAGCCTGGCCTACTGTCGTCGTGACGGTCTGCGCAGTACCCAGCGCAGTACGCTCCACAATCGTGTTGCTGTTAAACTCGCTCCACATGAACGCGCCCGCGACGCTGCCCGCGCTGCACACCGGGCCCTCGAGGCGCAGCGGATCGAACACCGTCCCCTCGAACCGACCCGATCCGAGCGACCGACAGAAACGGGAATCGCCGTCCGCCGGGTCATGTCCGATAGCGACAACGCCTCGAGACTTATGGCCCAGATTGAGCGAGGCAAGCAAGCCCAGCACTTGAGAGCCCGAGACCGGCAGATCCGATTGAGACCAGTCCTGCATTCCGCGATTGATGATTAGCTGATCCTGCCAGTCGATCCAGTCGCCTTGATTACCCGCAAGCCAGTTGAATTTAGCAGCCGGGAGCCTTGCGCCGGCGATCACGCCCTGCGCCTGTTCGCCAGCGGACATTGAGACGCGGACGGGTTGGCCGACGTCCGGCCCGGTCAGAAACGTGGCATCGGTAGCAATGAGCGGGCGCGTGACGGGACGTGTCGTCATTATCTGATCCTCGCGATGGCATCCGTGGCGAATCTTGGGACGACATTTTTAGGGTACTTCATAGGCTGGCTTTCAGAGTCTCGATACCTGCAGCAACACGCAACACGCCATCGCGGCCAGCGAAGCCGCTGACGTAGGACCAGCCGAGGGGCGCAGCCGGGCACTTGCCCGTGAGCTCATCGAGCGTGATCGCTTCCTCGGGCGTGCACGTGCCGGTCAGAGCCCGCGCGAGCAGGTGCTCTTTCAGGGCGTTGAAGAGCGGGAGGAGAGGGCCGAGGTCGTAGTCACGAGGGCCGAGTGGTTCTGTTTGCAGCATGGGAGGGGCCTTTTGTTGGCGAGATTGAGGAGGAAAAGAGAGTTGCCGTCGTCGCGGGAGCCGCTCTCAGAACCGA
>JAYUYU010000006.1:0-3225 GCA_043752365.1 Myxococcales bacterium
GCGGAGTATTTGTAGCGTTTGCGTTCGCGTCGGTGGCGGCAGCCTGTAGCTCGGGGGAACCACGTCCGGGAGGGAATGACGGCGAAGCGCTGGGCTCGGTCAGCCAGGCCATTACCACTGCGTGCAACACACAGACGCTTGGGTTGCCATGCGACCCGGACGGTCCTGCTGGCCCGAAGCTCGAGTGCGAGGGCTACTGCAACATCGCCACGAACGGATTGGTCAGATGCTCTGGCGCGCCGGCAGGCTACCTCAATGGGGTTACCTGCGGCACGGCTAGCGGTGTGGGTGACGCGGCTTGCACGCGCTATTGCAGCGGCAAGACCTGCCTCGCGGCCATCGCGCCCTTGGGGACTGCCTGTCGGCCCAATCTCAATAGTGACCCGTGTGACGGACAATGCGATGGCACCGGCAAATGCGACAGCTTGGGCGGCGCCGCTTGTGCGTTCGGTCGCGATGAGCAGTTATGCAAGTTCGCGACTTGTAACCTTTCGAACGCCACGCAGTGCAAAACGCAGAATCTCACCCGAACTACGCTCTGCTCGGACTCGGACGCCTGCTCGATCGGCACGTGCAGCCTCACGGGTGTCTGCGAAGCGGGACCCAGCGCGGGCTGCGACGACGGCAATTCCTGCACCGATGACGCTTGCGACCCCGTCGGTGGTGGCTGCTTCGGGACGCCCAACAACGCGAATTCTTGTTCGGACGGCAACGCCTGCCTCACTGGTGAGCACTGCACCGCTGGTAAGTGCGTCGCGGGTACTACGCCCGTCAACTGTAACGATAGCGACGCTTGCACGGCTGATTCGTGCGATCCAAACACGGGGTGCGCGCACATTGCCAAGTCTTGCAGCGACAGCGATGCTTGCACGGCCGATTCGTGCGACGCGGCAACGGGTGCGTGCTCGAGCGCGCCGATCAGCTGCGCCGACGCCGACCCCTGCACCGTCGACGCTTGCGACAGCGTCACCGGCTGTTCGCACGTGAACATGAATTGTGACGACGCCAATGCTTGCACGGCGGATTCCTGCGCGGGCGGCGTGTGCGGCCATGCCACGGTGAGCTGCGATGACAACGACGCCTGCACCGCCGACAGCTGCGATGCGCTGAGCGGTTGTACTCATGTGGCCATCGTTGGTTGCGGCGGGGGCGGCGACGGTGGTGCCGGTGGTGTCGGTCCGGACGGGAACGCCGGTGCTGACGCGGGTGGTGCCGGCGACGGCGGCGCAGCTCCGACGGGCGGCACGGCTGGTACCCAAAATGGCGGCACGGCTGGTACCGAAACTGGCGGCACGGCCTCTGCCGGCACCGCCTCGGGCGGCAACAGCACGGCTGGTACGACCTCGGCCGGCACGAGCTCTGGCGGCACCGAGACGACCGGCGGCAGCACGGCTACCGGCGGTACGTCGACGCCTGAGGGTGGAGCAATGGACGGCGGGACGACTGGCTCCGGTCCACGCGTCGTCGACGACAGCGGCTGCGGTTGCCGCGTACCGACGCAACCCACCCAGAGTGGTTCAGTCGCCTGGGCCCTGGGTCTGCTCGGCTTGACGGCAGTGCTTCGCCGCCGCCGCGCGGCCTGAGCAACGGCTCAGTGCGCGACGATCTGGCGAACCACTTCGCGCAGGTCGTCGCGCCACGAGCGCGGCGCCAAGCCGAACGTGCGTTCGAATAGGCTGGTGTCGAGCAATGAGTTTGCTGGACGCCTGGCTGGCGTTGGATAGTCCGAGCTGGCAATGGCGGTGACGAGCGGTCGGCGCCCGGTGTAGGGCTCCTGCTCGGCGATGATGGCCTGCGCGAAACCATGCCAGCTCGTCTCGCCGGCACCCGCAAAATGGTAGGTGCCCCAGGCTAGGGTCTCGGCGCTTGCCAGGCGGCCGGCCAGCGTGAGTAGCACGCGCGCCAAGTCGGCCGCGGCGGTTGGTCTGCCCGTTTGATCGGCCACGACCCGAAGCTCGTCCCGCTCGCGCGCCAGGCGCAGCATGGTCTTCACGAAATTCTGGCCGTGCGCGCTAAAAACCCATGACGTTCGCAGGATCAAGTGCTGCGCGAGCTCTTCGCGAATCGCGACCTCACCCGCCAGCTTGCTTTCGCCGTAGACATTGAGCGGCCCGACTGCGTCATCTTCGACGTAGTGGCCAGCCTTCGCGCCGTCGAAGACGTAGTCGGTCGAGACGTGAATCAGGGCTGCGCCGTTGGCTACGCACCAACGCGCCAGATAGCGCGGCCCGTTGGCATTGACCGCGAAGGCGCGGTCGCGCTCCTGCTCCGCCCGGTCCACGGCCGTGCAGGCCGATGCGTTGATGACCAAGGACGGCCGCGCCTCGTCGAGCAACGCCCGGACCGCGCTCTCGTCAGCCACGTCCACTTTTTGCGCCGGCTGCAGCTGCAGCTGCAAACCGGCGGCCTGGCGGTGCAGCTCTGTCGCCAGTTGCCCTGACGTACCAACGATGAGAGTTCGCATCTTCCTGCTTGTGCAGCGTGACACATTGGCACAGTCGCTCGCGAGCAGCCGGCGCTTCTCCTCGGCACTTTAGCGCCGGCGCGGGCGTTTCACGTCGTTGCGGATTCATTTCCATCGTTGTTGTTCGCCATCGCGGACCCTTTCCGAATTCACTCTTCGGGGGTCCGGTTTCGGCAGGGGGCTACGTCATCACTCAACAAATACCGTCAAAATGTCGAGCGAATAGGGTGCTTCGACGGCGGATCGCGCCCATTGGTCACACTGGGCTCCCAGGGTCCGCCGGTTGCTGCCGGTGATGCACACGACTCAGGCTCTGCGACGGAATAACCATTCATCGCAGCCACTCGAGGTCGCCCACGAAACGCCCTCACCCACAATAGTCTCGCGGACCAGATCGAAGCCAAGCGACGACAGGTGGGCGCGACACTCCGCAGGCGTGATCGACTCGTACGGATAGCCGCCCAGCCAGTCATCGACGTCGCGGTAGTAATCCATGCCCCGAGACTGCGGATCGACCCCGTATTCTCGCACCATCTGCTCGAAGCTTCGGCCCTTGACCGCGAAAGCAAGTCGCGTTTTCGCGATCCATGCCGCCTGCACGGCGCGACGTACCGCCTGCGGTGCCTTACTATAGAGACGCTTCTCCACTTTCCAGAAGCCGCACAGGGCGGTGCGGCGGTAGAGGGCGACGCAGAATAGCCCGCCGGGACGAACCTTCTGCGCGGCGGCGCGGACAGAATCGAACATTCGACCGGTATGGT
>JAYUYU010000007.1:0-3223 GCA_043752365.1 Myxococcales bacterium
ACGGCCTCGCTGGCCTCGCCTGGAAGGAGCTCTGGGCGAATGTGTTCGATGTCGAGGGTGCGGCCCAGGGCCTCGCAGGTATCACGAGAATCGGCCGACAGGAGAACGGGCTCGACACCCACATCCAGCAGGTGTTGCACTGCCGCCCGCGCGCCCGGCCGCAGCCCATCTTGCAAGCCCACGGCGCCCACCAGATGTTGATTCTGCGCAACCAGGAGTACACTACGCCCCATGGCTTCGAGCTCAGAAATGCGGCTTTCGGCAAACGCAATGCTGATGCGTTCGCGCAACATCAAGGCGCGGCTGCCCACGCACAGTGGGTCGCCGCCTGAGGAAACGGCCGTGACGCCGAGACCCGGAATCAGCGTGGGTACGCGCACGGCATTCGGGCGAATCGAGCGCGCGCGGGCCGCACGTTGCACCGCATGAGCTATCGGGTCGGTGAAGCTTGCATGTGCACCTGCGAGCAAAGCTAGGACCTGCTCCGCTTTTTGTCCGGAAAAAGCCTCGATATTGGCTACTTCTGGCTCGCCCAAGAGCAGTGTGCCACGCGCGCAAAAGACTGCCGACGTTACCTTAGAAGTGCGATCAAACGCGATGGGACTGCGAAAAGCAATGCCGTGATCCAGCGCTAAGAACACGCTCCGAGCGACGAATAGCGCCCCGAGTTGCAGCGCCGCCACATTCGACATGGCCGCGAACGCTGCCGTGGAAAACAGAGCAATCACGATCAAATCAGGGGTGCTCGCGAAGGCGGACAGCGCCGCCAACCCTGCGGCCAGCGGAGCCCCACGTTCTCCGATGAGTCGCCCTAGGCGCGCCACTGCACAGCGCAGATCGGCACGTCGCCTAGGATCGGAAGTGAGTCGCAGCCATGCGCGATCGTCTGCGGCCCAGGCAACCACTGCGCGCAATTGGCCCTCGACGACCTGCGCGCCAGCGACCAACGTATCGCCCTTCTGGCAGGGGACCGCGTGTTTAGCGGTGAGCCAAGGACGAACTTGGGCCGTGCCCGCCACCACCGTGATATCCGCTGCCAGCGTCTCCCCTGCTTGCAGTAGAATTTCTTCGCCAGGGCGTAGCTCTAACGCCTGAACGGTGACGAGCTCGTCGCCCGTGACGCGTTGCGATTCGACATTGAGACAAGCTTCAAGTTGCGCGCGCTCTCTGCTCAGGCGGCGGCGCACGCGACTTGCCAGCCAGATCGATGCGGTTTGCGCTACTAGGATCGTGCCGGCAAGGTTCAGCGCGGTGGCCGTAAGCGGGTGCTCCAGCAGTCGGGCAACGATGGCCGTCAGCACCGAAGCGACGGGTGCCCCGAGCGCAATCACCGGGTGTGGCTCGAGCAAGTCCCGGCTGCGCAGGAGGTACTGCGAAGCGAGTGCCCCGAGGGCGCACAGCGCCAGCAGCACGCGGGCCGTCTGAAGTGGGCCTGAGCGTCCAGCTAGCAGTAGGATGATGGCGAGGCAGCCGCCGAGCGCGGCAAACCCCAAGAGGAGGTTGGACACGTCCGTTCCTTCTGGGACTACCGGAAGGACGCTGTGACGCTGCTCGAGAGCCGCGGTTGGTTCGTGTGCATGCACTTCGTCGTCTTCGAACGCACTTCCTCCCGTGAGGGCGCGCGCGCGCGTCGAGTTCAGCGCAGCGGCGACGTTGAACGGTTCCGTCCCTGGGGGAGGCGGGACCGAACGACGTTGTTTGGATTGGATGGGGGCTCGAAGGTTACGTTCGCGATAGTGTGACTCGCAGTCCGTTCCACAAAAGTACCGGAATCTCTCGCCGAAATACGCGACCCGGTTGGCTCGCAACGGATCGACGGGTGACCCGCATTCCGCACAGTCGACTGGCGCTGACACCGGACCCGCCGGACGTAGCCCCGGTGCGACGGTGGCCTCAGGCATCGACCCCGAGTGCCCAGAGCAAAGCAGCTTTTGATGTGTGCAGCCGCGCCTCAGCTTGATCCCAAACGAAGCTGTTGGGCCCCTCCAGGACATCGGCGTCGATTTCTTCGCCTCGGTGCGCCGGCAAGCAATGCAGCACCATGACGTTCTTTTGGGCGAGGCTCACGAGCTTCTGAGTGACGCGCATTCCGGCAAAGGCCTTGAGGCGCGTTTCCTGTTCCTCTTCGTGTCCCATACTGGCAAAAACATCCGTGCTGATCACGTGGGCACCGGCGACTGCACGCGCCGGATCCCGCACCACTTCCACGTCTGCGCCGCGTTCCTTGGCGGTGGCGAGCCACTCAGCGTCTGGATCGTAGCCCGGAGGGCAGGCGAGCTTCAGGCGCAACTTGAGCAGCCCTGCGGCTTCGATCCAGGAATTGGCCATGTTGTTGCCATCCCCAATCCAAGCAAAGCTCAAATTCTCAAGTGTGCCGTGGACGCTCCGCACGGTCTGCAAATCAGCTAGCACTTGCATAGGATGGCTCAGGTCAGTGAGGGCGTTGAGTACTGGAACGGTGCTGAACTGCGCCATTTCTTGCAGCCGAGATTCGGAAGAGGTGCGGAACGCAATCGCGTGCACCATGCGCGAAAGGACACGCACGGTGTCGGCAATGGGTTCTCCGCGACCGAGCTGGGACGTTGCATTGCTGATGAAGACGGGGTGGCCTCCAAGCTCGGCCACGGCCACTTCCAGCGATACCCGTGTGCGCGTGGAAGCCTTCTCGAAGAGCAGTGCCACAGACTTCCCGCGCAGAGGCTGAGCTTCGCCCGCCGTGGCGCGGCGTTTGCGGCAGCTGTCGGCGGAATCCAAGAGCGAGTAGAGGCCAGCTTTTCCCAAATCAACGAGGTTGAGTAGGTGGCGTGTCACGCGAGCGCTCCCAGGACTTGGTCGAGCTTTTGAGCGCCTTCGTCCAAGAGTGCCTCGCTGATGGTGAGTGCCGGGGAAAAGCGCAGCGCGTGATCGCCGGCGGCGGTGAGCAACACGCCGGCATCTTTGAGCGGCCCCAGCACCTGCCGAGCTTCATAGCCCTCACGCAGCACCACGGCCTGCAAAAGGCCTCGACCCCGCACCTGCGCGACTTTGCTCGGGTGCCGAGTAGCGACCGCGTTGAGGCGGTCGGTCAGGTACAACCCCAGCTGAGTGGCCCGTTGCATGAGCCCGTCCTCCGTCATCACGTCCAAGACCGCCAAAGCCGCGGCGGACGCCAGCGGGTTGCCACCGAAAGTGGAACCGTGGGTGCCGACAGGCAGGGCGGCTTCCAAGCTAGATTTGCAGAGCA
>JAYUYU010000008.1:0-8190 GCA_043752365.1 Myxococcales bacterium
GTGGTCGTAGTGGTGCGGCATATGCTTTTTGCCCCACTCGACGTCGATATGCGCTTTGCGGTGCCGATACAGGTAGTTGAAGGCGGAAAACACCACCGCCAGCGTGAAGTACGGCGCCACTTTCAGCAGCGGCAGGTGCAACGCCGCGAGGCCCAAAATGCCCAAGATCTCTTTGCCGCGATCTTTGTAGCTCCACCACGGGGCTTCGTAGCCCTTGTCGTACATGGCGTTTTTCCGCGCGACGCGGTGGTGTTGCGCCCAGTGAAAACGGAAGATGCTGCCCTTGTGCTTGCCGAGTCCGTGCAGCACGTATTTGTGGGTGAGCCATTCAACGGCGTTTGCGTGCAGTAGGCCGAGCGCGAGGCCTAGCACCATGTTGTGGCTCTCCGGCTCTGGGCTCGCGCGCACTCAGGCATCTTGCTTTTAGTGTGAACGATCGTTCGCGCTCAGCAATGTGGGCAACGTTACTTTTTTGCTTTCACGCCGCGTTTCTTCTTGGCGACCAAGCCCTTAACTTTTGCGGTCGGCTTTTTCGGCTTCGCACGCGATTTTGCCTTCGGGCGTTTCGCGCCGGGCTGAAGCTCGCGCGGGCTGGCTTTCTTGGGACGACGCTGCCGCGCGCGCCGCGGTCTTTCAGGCTCCAGCGCAGTGAGCGCCAACAGCAAGTGGGAGGTGGCTGCAACCCAACGATCGGCGCCGAAATCGCGGAAGCCCTGCAAAGCGTCCTTCAGTTGAGCTTGCGCGTCGCCGTCGAGAGAAAGCTCGTCCAAGTCCTCGAGCCGCGAGCGCAGTTGGACGGCGGCTTTCTCGAGCGCGTTGCTTGGCGTGCTGCGGCGCACGGTGGCGGCTTGCTTGGCCAGCGCGAGTGAGCTTCGTCCGGTTAGCCCCGACTGCGCATCGAAGTCTTCCTTCACCTTTCGAAAGTATTCTGCGGCTCGGCCCCCCAAGATGATGCTTTGCACGACGTCGAAGGCCAAGCTCAGCAAGTCGGGCAAGGGCGTGCCATGCTCGTCGGTGCCGCGGTCTTCACCGCGACCCTCGGTCAAGAAGCCCAGCGCGTGCACGATAGGCCCAACGTTGACGGCTTCGCTGCCATCGTCGAGTCGCGCAATCCCGGTCTCGCGTAAGAGCAGTGTCTTGGGGTCGCTCACGACACCAGCCTAGGGGAAAGCAACCCTGCGCGGCCAAGAATCAACGCCAGAAGTCGTACTGCAAACCCGCGCCGAAGCGCAGCTGGTCATTCGGAACGAACTCGTGACTGCCGTCGGGCAACGTGCCGCCATGCGCGCTGTACAGGCTGCGCTTGGCGGTATTGTAGTTGGCGGTCAGCCGGTACGAAAGCCCCGACACGCCTGGCATGGCGCCGCTGAGCGTGAGGCGCCCTTCGGCGCTTGGCGCCGCAAAGCTGGGATTCGCTTCTTCGCTGCCGGGCGGTGCGTACATGTCCGTTGGGCGACGACTGACCCAACGCGCCGCCAGCGCGACCGTCGGCCAACCGTGGGGAAAGTCGTAGGCGATGCGGGCGTTACCGAAAGTTTGTGGGGCAAGCAACAGCAGCTGCGCGCTTTGACCCGGCTCTTCACGGCGCCCAATGGCCTCGGTAACGTTCACGCCGTAGTGCAGCTTGCCTGAAGCGGCCGAGCCTTCGAAACCAAAGTCGAAGCCGATGCTGTTCACGCGTGACACGTTTTGGACTTGATAGGCGTCTTCGGTCCCGGGCTGGAGCCAGTTTGCATCGATGTTGGCCTGAACTTGCTCGGCGGTTAGCGGAGACAGCAGCAGCAAGTCTTCCCACCACGAGCGAAACACGCCTACGTGAAAGGTTTGCCTGCCCAGCCGCTGTTCGAGCATGGCTTCGGCCGAGCGCACTTTTTCGGGGCGCAGGCTGTTGCCGCCTGGCGCCTGAGTGCTCGGGTCGTTGTAGTAAATGTCGAACGCCGTGGGTGCGCGGAAGGCCTCGGAGTAGATGCCTTTCAGGGTACCACCCTGCCAGGGCAGGACGGCTAGGGCTGCGCGAGGTGACAGCGCGCCGCCGAAGCGATCGTCGATGTCGACGCGCGCTCCGGCGTTGAGTGCCGCCCATCGGGTCACCCAAACGGTCTGCTGCAGGTAAGCCGCCGCCGCCTTCTCGTCCTTGGTGTAGCCGATCGGCTCTGGGTACTTCCCGGTTGCGTTGTCTGCGAACCGCACGTCGGAGGCGATGTGTTTGATACGCCCGTCGACACCCAAAAGCGTCACGGCGCGCCCGTCCTTGAACCAATCCAACGTGAGCTGCGGCTCGAGACCAACGGTTTGGGCGGCGCCGTGCAGGCGCCACAAGCAGCCGTCGTCTTGACCTTCCAAGCAGTCCTCGGCGCCGTTGCTGCTCCAGTACTCGTCGTAATTGTACGTATCGGCGTACAAGCGGGTCGAAAGCTGCGCCACCGCTGACAGTGAGGCGCTGTGCTTGATGTCCAGGTTCAGCCAGCGATCGAGCTGGTAGCTGGCTGGGTCGTCGAAATTGCCGCTGCCGTTCGGGGAGCTGCGCTTGTCGAGGGCGCCGCGCAGCGATGCCTCGAAGTCGCCGGCGCGCAGCTTCAAGTACGCGGAAGGCGCTTTCGTGAAGTAGGCGTCGTTGCCCTTGCCGCCCCACACGCCCGCCTTGTACACGCGGTCGCCAGGCTTGGGGTCGTAGTGACGGTACTCGCCGGTGACGGCGTCGGGTTCGGTCTGAATGGGCCCGAACTCGAAGGTGGGGCCGCGCTGCTCGAAATGCTCGAGCTGGAACACCAGCTCGGCGTCGCGACCGAATAGCTTGAACTGCTTGCCGAGCCCGACGGCGCCGCGCAGCGATACCGGCAGCTCGGACTCGACCACCACGCGCACGCCCGAAAAGTCTTTGGCGCGTTTGGTCACCACATGCACGATGCCAAGCATGGCGCTCGAGCCGTACAGCACCGAGCCGGGCCCCATCACCAGCTCGATGTGATCGATCAGCTCGAACGGAATCGTGGCGGCGCGGTCGAAGTACGCAGTGGCGCTCCAGTTCTCGTTCAAAACGTGGCCGTCGAGCATCAACAGCACGTGGCTGCCGAAGTCACTGCCCAACAACACCCCGCGCGCGCCAATCTCCACCGACTGGAAGCCCTTTTCGGTGACCATGCCGTAGGCCAGAAAATTGATGGCCTCGTCCAGTGTGCGGATGCCGTAGCGACGCAAATCCTCCGCCGTCAACACCACGGACGCCGCCGGCGCCGTGCTGACGGCTTCGTTCGTTTTCGAAGGTGCGCTGACCACCGAGGTATCGAGCAAGCCTTCGAGCTCCGACGTGTCTTGGCTTTCTTGAGCGTTGGCACGCCCAGCAAAGGCCGCGCAGGCCAAACCAATCGCGAGCGCCGAGTTCTTCATTCGAGGACCCTCACGATTTTCAAGACCTGCGACGAAAGCTCGACGCTTTGGTCTCGTGCGCGCCGCAAATGCACCAGCAGTTTGGGCTTGCCGCTGATCAGCTCGAAGCCGAGCACGACGCCGCCTTCGGTGAAGCGCGTCAGCGCGCCCGCCGAGAGCACGCTCACGCCAGCCAGTGACTTGGCAATGCCGTCCATTTCGCTCGCGTCGAAGCCGGGCGTTACGTAAACGATCGCAAGCTTTGCCTCTTTGACCCTGCTGGCGAGGGCAGCGCCGCCCGTGAAAGCTTGGGTCGAAACCTCGACAGGCCGGTTACCGACGGCCTTGCCTGCCAAGGCGCGGACGGCTGCTTGGCCCACGCGCGTCGATTGCGCGTTGCCGCTCTGGGTGAGCACGAGCACCCGCACCACACTGGGCGCGCGCGCCGCCAAATTTTTGTCGTAGCCGGCCACCTTCAGCAAAAGCTCGATCTGCAGCGGCACCGGAACGGCCACGTCCTCGTCGGCGTGCGTGAAGGAGGGCACGAGCATGAACGCTGCCGAAAGACTCGACAGCACCACCCGCAGCAGCCAGCGCCGACCCATCAACATGTGAGTTTCCACGTATCGCTCGCGGCCGTCAACGCTGGGAGAAAATCGGCTATATTGCGGAGCCACGCATGAGCCACGCGGGCCGAGATTCGAAGGGGCTAGGGGCTAGCGAAGCCGCGTTGTCGCGCTTGCCGCACTCGGTGGGTCCGGGTAGCGGGCGCGCCTTTTTTTCGATCGGCGCCAAGCTCGCGATCGCGGTCGTGCTGGTGGTCACGCTGGCGGGCGTGTTGGCGTTCTTTTTCAGCGCCGCGCGCGAGCGCGACGCGCTGGTGTTGGCGAAGCAGCAATCGGCCGACATGCTGGCTGACTTGTTCGCCGAATCCCTGCGCGCCCCCCTCGACTTCGGCGACGCCGACGCGGTGCAGGTCGAGATTCAACACTTGAAACAGAATCACGACCTAGTGTTCGCCGGCGTGTGGCACGCAGCCGGCGGCAAGCCGCTGGGCGCGCTGGGTCAAGAACAGGCGCATGGCGGCGGCACCCGCCTGACCGACGTGATCGAGGTCAGCCGCAACGTGCGCGGTGGCGACGGACAGCTGGTCGGGCGCACCAAGCTGCAGTTTTCGTTGCGGCGCGAGAATCAAGCCTACGCGGCCGGACGGCTGCGCATTCTGCTGTTGTGCTTGGCGGTTGCGCTCGGCACGGTGGGCGTGCTGCTGACCGTGACGCGCCGGCAGGTGGTCGCGCCCGTCGACGCGCTGCTCAAAGCCGTACGTCGCTTGGAGCGCGGGGAGCGCGAGGTGAAAGTCGACGTTCACCATCACGACGAAATTGGGCGGCTGGCACGCGGCGTGGAAGCCATGGGCGGGGCAATTCGCGATCGCGAAGACCGCCTCGCCGAAGCGCTGGGCAGCCTGCGCGAGCTGTTCGATCACTTGCGTCAAGCCATCGTAGTGTTCGACCGCGACGGTCGCGTGGTGGGCGCGCAATCACGCGAGGCACGCAAAATTTTCGGGATGGAGCAGCTGGAGGGCGCGTCCATCCGCGAGCTTCTGTACAGCGGGCGCGGCGGTTGGGACGCCGAGCTGAAGGCGTTCGACGACTGGCTGGCGCTGGTCTTCGACGCGCGAGCTGCAGACTTTGGCGAGCTTTTGGCGCTGGCTCCGCCCGAGGTACGGCTAGCGGCTCCCGGCCAAGACCGGGTGTTGTCGCTCGAGTTTCGGCCGATCGAGGGCAAGGGCGTGGTTCAGCGCGTCATGCTGCTGGCCAGCGACGAGACCGAAAAACGTCAGCTGGCCGAGGCCGTGGTGGCCCAGGGTCAAAGCCACGCCCGACAAATGGCCGCTATGCAGCGGTTGGTCGCGGGCGGCGGTCAGCAGTTCGTCGGCTTCCTGCGCGGGGCGCGCGAACGGCTCTTGCGCGCGCTGTCGCTGTGCAGCGGTCGCACGCTATTGTCGCTGGGGGATTTCAACGAGTGCTTCGGTCACGTGCACACGCTGCGCGGCGAAGCGCGCGTGTTCGGGCTCGAAGAGCTGGCTCTGCACCTCGAAGGGTTCGAGCAGCGGCTCAGCCAGCTGCGTAGCTTGGCGCTTTCGCACGCGTCCACCGAAGTGAGCTTCAAAGGCCTGGACGTCGCGGGCGCGCTGGAGCACGCACAGCCGCTGCTCGACGAAGCAGAGCGCCTGTTCGTGGCGGCCTCGCCCATCGGTCGCGCCGTGCTGGAGCAGGTCACGGTACGTCGCCCCGACCTCGAAGAGTTGTGCCGACTGTCCGCGGCGCAAGGCGGGCGCTTGGGGGCTCTTTCCGAGCGGCTGAGTGCGCGCAGCCTGGGCGAGCTGCTGGCGCCCTTCCCCGACCGCACGGTGCGCTGGGCAGCATCGGTCAACAAGCGCGCGCGGCTGGAGGTCGAAGGCCGCGAGGCGTTGGTCCCCGAAAAGCTGGCGCGAGTGCTCAGCGCCGCGCTCACGCACCTGCTGCGCAACGCCGTGGCGCACGGTGTAGAAGCGCCCGACGAACGCGAGCGCAAAGGCAAACCTGCGGTCGGCGTGCTGACGGTGGGCGCCAGCGCAGGTCCGGGTGAGCTGGCCTCTCTGATTTACGTCGAAGACGATGGCGTCGGCGTTGACGCCAACTCGTTGCTGGAAGGCGCGCTCGGTCGGCAGCGCGCCTTGTCGCTGGAAGACGCCGACAGCGGCTCTTTTCGCCAAGCGGCGCCCAGCGGCGAAAGCGAGCTCTCGGGGCGCGGCATGGGCCTCTCCGCTGTGCTTCGCGACTTGGCCACGTCCGACTACGAGCTGCGAGTGTGCAAATCCAGCGCGGGCGGGGCGCGCTTCGAAATCACGCGCCGAACGCCGGGCGACGTGAGTAGAATTTCCGCATGACCTCGCTCAGACCGGAAGCGGTGACCCAGGGCCGCATCGTCGTGGTCGACGATAGCTGGACGATCTTGGAGCAAATCCGCGCCTGCCTGGCGGAGCGCGGGTACGACGTGCGCACCACCACCAGCCCGGACGTCGCGGTTCGCCTGTTGCGCGGCGCCGATCTCACCATCATCGATTTTCACATGCCGGGCCTGAACGGCACGGAGATGGTCAGCATGCTGCGCAACGCGCAGCCGGCGGACGGCACGTGCCTGTTCTACCTGTACACTTCCGATCGCGACGAAGCCGCGCGCTACGCGACCCATGGCTTCGACGGTGCCTTCCTCAAAAAGGGCGACGAAGCCGCGCTGCTCCCGCAGGTGGAAGCCGTTTTCCGCACCGTATCCATGCGCCGCCTCACCGAGCGCATCCGCAAGGGCCGCACCGATGCGCCCGGCTAGGCCCGGGTCAAGGGAACGCTCGTCCTCTTCGGTATCATTCAGCAACGCTCAGCGATCAGTCATGAAAGAAGCCACTAGCGCCGCGGACTGCCTCAGCTGTTACGGAAAAGGTGAAGTCGTCGACGACTTCGGCCCCAGCAGTTGTCCCGACTGCGGTGGTGCCGGCAAGCAACTGGACGGCAACACGCAAACCGAGTGGCGCTTGCGCGACATCGAAGGCGGCCACGTCGGTACGGCGCACGGCTGCGAAGCCGACGTGCGTTGGATGGCGTTCGAGCTACGCCGCGCCCGCGAGGCCTTGATTCAAATCGTCAGTCGCAGCCAAGACGCCGACGACGACGATCAGCTCGCCCGCGAGGTGCGTCACGTCGCGGTCGACGCGCTGTCGCTGTATCAGCGCGTGCCGTAAGCGATTCGGCCCAGGTGGTGCGCCGTCACGGATAGACCCCGAGATTCACCGTCGGCGACGTGGCCTCGTCGCTCAGCGCGGCCGGGCGTGAATAGGCTATCAAGCCGAGCGCGACCGCGAACAGCAGCGCAGCCACGCCGATTTGCTGGCGCACGCTGAGCGAATCGACCCTTTCTTGGAATTGCAGGCTGAGCTGGCCGTCGCGGCTGCGCAGCTCTGCGAAGAAATTGCCGAAGTCGGCGCGGGCTTCGCGGGCGGGCACGGGCGGTGGGGCCCACTCGTTGTCGTGGCTTTGTTCGCGGCGCTCGAACCAGGGCGCTTTGCGTGCCGCCGGGGCTTGGCTGGCTGGCTTGCCCTCCCGCGGGCCGCGCGGCATTCGGTCGTAGGCGCGGCGCAGGGCCGGATCCAACAGCACCTTGGCGGCGACGTTCAGACGCGTCGTGCGCGGCGCGGCCTCCGGATCTGCTTGGTTCAGGTCCGGGTGGCTCGCCCGCACACGTTGCCGGTAGGCGACGCGGATTTCGGACTCCGTGGCGTCGGGCAATAGGCCCAGCTCCCCGTACAGGTCAGCCTCGAGGACGTCTTTACCCAGCCGCATCCAGCCTCCGATTATCGCGCAAGAACCAGCCTAGACAATACCGAGCTTGCGAAGTTCCCCAGGCTGGCGGATTTTCGGGGCATGGAGCCCGACGAAACCGTCCGCCTCTTCGTGTATGGCCTCCTCCTCCAAGGTGAGAGGGAGCACGGCTTGTTGGAGGGCGCCCAGCTTTTGGGCGAAGCTCGCACGGCTCCGGAACATACGCTGGTCGATCTCAACTTCTACCCGGTGCTGCTGGTGGGTGGCCAGGTCGAGGTTCAGGGCGAGCTGTACGCGGTCAGCCGCGAGCTGCGCTTCAAGCTCGACGTTCACCACCAGTGCCCTGCGCTCTTCCGCCGCATCACGGTGAAGCTCGCTGACGGTAGCCAAGCCGAAACCTACGCCATGGACGACGACAAGGTTCGCGGCAAACGCAGGCTTCGGGGTGGCAGCTGGCGCGGACGTT
>JAYUYU010000009.1:0-18853 GCA_043752365.1 Myxococcales bacterium
ACGGGGCGACGCAATTTCCGGCACTGCGGAGCGTCCAAAAAATTCACGCTCGCACGACTCCCGATCTCCCTGTGAAAAAATCTGGGAGCCGCACGCCGACTTACGCCTTTTTTGAGCAGAGGCGTTCGTATAACCGCACGGTTTGGCGGGCGATGGTGGACCAGGCGAAGTGGTCTTCGACCCGCTTGCGCCCGGCGGCGCCGAGTTTGCGGGCAAGCTTTTCGTCGGCGCAGAGTTCGTTGACGCGGATCGCGAAGGCGCGCGCAAACCCTTCGCGGTCTTTCGGGGCGCCCATGGGGGTGCCGTCCGGCTCGAACGCCACCAAGTAGCCGGTCTTGCCGTCTTCGACGACTTCGGGAATGCCGCCGACGGCAGACGCGACCACGGGGGCGCCGCAGGCCATGGCCTCCAGGTTTACGATGCCGAACGGCTCGTAGATAGAAGGGCAAACGAAGGCGCGCGCGTGCGACAGCACCTGAATCAGCTGCGGGCGCGGCAGCATTTTTTGGATCCAGAGCAGACCACCGCGCTCACTCTCAATGCTTTGCACCAGCGTCTCGACCTCGCGTTTGAGGTCGGCGGTGTCGGGCTCACCCGCGCACAGCACGATGCGCACGTTCTTGTCGATGTGCCGCGCGGCCTCGAGCAAATGCACGATGCCTTTTTGGCGCGTGACGCGGCCCACGAACACCACGTACGGCTCGGTCGGATTGATACCGAGATTTTCGAGCACGTTGGTCCGGGTGTCGCGCTGGTACTCTTGCAGGTCGATACCGTTGTAAATGATCTGAACGCGCTCTGCGTCGACGGCGGGGTACGCCCTGAGGATGTCGCGCTTCATGCCGCTCGAGACCGCGATCACCGCGTCGGCGGACTCGATGGCCGTGCGCTCGCTGAAGCTGGAAACGGCGTAGCCACCGCCCAATTGCTCGGCCTTCCACGGGCGTAAGGGCTCCAAGCTGTGGGAGGTCATGACGTGCGGAATGCCATACATCAGCTTGGCGAGGTGCCCGGCGAAGTTGGCGTACCAGGTGTGGGTGTGCACGAGCTCGGAGCCGGCCACGTCCTTCGCCATCGCCAGGTCGATGGACAGCGTGCGCAGTGCTGCCAGCTCGGGGGCGGCGCCGTCCAGCGCGCTCCACGACTTGTAGCTGCCTTTCACTTCGGACGCCTGGCGGTCGGCGCCGAAGCAGTAGACGCCAAGCTCGACTTGCCGCGACAGCTCACGCGCGAGGTATTCGACGTGCACGCCGGCGCCGCCGTAAATTTCGGGCGGGTATTCACGCGAAAGCAGGGCAACCTTCACGTCAGCCCTGCTTCGCTGGCGGAATGACGTCGCCCTTGCCGAGCACGACGATGCCGTTGTCGCTGACGGTGAAGCCGCGCGCGCGATCTTCTTCTAGGTTCACGCCAATGCGTGCGCCGGGCGGCACCTGCACGTTCTTGTCGAGAATGGCGCGACGCACGACGGCGTGACGGCCTATGTTCACGCCGTTCAGCAACACCGAGTCTTCGACCTGGGCGTAGGAGTGAACGTTGACGCCGGGCGAGAGGATGGACCGCCGCACGCTGCCACCAGAGACGATAGCGCCCGCGCTGACCATCGAGTCGAAAGCCGCGCCGCGCCGACCCTCTTCGTCGAACACGAACTTGGCGGGCGGTAGCGAGCCCATCGACGTGTGGATTGGCCACTGGTCGTTGTACAGGTTGAACACCGGGTGGACGCTGATCAGGTCCATTTGGGCGTCGTAGTAGGCGTCTAGCTCGCCGACGTCGCGCCAGTAGCCGGCGTCGCGATCGGTGGAGCCCGGAACTTTGTTTTTGGCGAAGTCGTAGACCGCGGCCATGCCGGAGTCGACCAGGCCGGTGATGATGTTGCCGCCCATGTCGTGCGCGCTGTCTTTGTTCTCGGCGTCGGCGCGGACGGCTTCGATGAGCGTGCGGGTGTTGAAGACGTAGTTGCCCATCGACGCGTAAACATGGTTCGGGGCGTCCGGCAAACCAACGGCGTCGGTCGGCTTTTCCTGAAACTTGGCGATGCGGTCGTTTTTGCCTGGGACGATCACGCCGAAACGCGGGGCTTCCTCGAGCGGGACGCGAATTGCGGCGACGGTGACGCCAGCTCCAGACGCGATGTGCGCGTCGACCATTTGCTCCGGATCCATCCGATAAATGTGGTCGGCACCGAAAACACAAATGTAGTCCGGAGCTTCGTCGCCGATCAAATTCAGGTTTTGATAGATGGCGTCGGCCGAGCCTTCGAACCAGCGGCGACCTAGGCGCATTTGCGCTGGCACGGTCATGACGTAGTTGTTGAACAGCGGGGACATGCGCCACGTTTGGGCGATGTGGCGATCCAACGAGTGGCTCTTGTACTGGGTCAGCACCGCGACCCGTAGGTAGCGACCGTTGACGAGGTTACTGATCGCGAAATCGATCAGCCGGTAGTTGGCGCCGAACGGCACCGCCGGCTTGGCGCGGTCGCGCGTCAGCGGCCACAGCCGCTTTCCTTCACCACCCGCGAGCACCATTCCAAAGACATGCGGACGTTTGGCCATGCGAAAGTCGTGAGCGTGCCCGACCTCGGCCGCCCAGGGAAGCCCAGAAATTGGGCTACGGGAACGCCAGCTCGGTGAAGGTGTTTCGCCGCCGGTTGTCGGCCAGGCCGAGCTGGCCGGCTGAGTTTTCACCCGTGCAAAGCACGCGTTGGTCGGTCGTGACCGCGCAGCTCGACATGCGACCCACCACGACCTGGGCGAAGCCGGCACCGACTAGCTCGGGGCTGAGGCGCTCGGCGTTGTCCGCCGTGCCGAGCTGACCTTCGATGCCGCGGCCCCAGCAGTAGAGGTTGCGCTCGAGGTCGATGCCGCAGCCGTGAAACGTGTCGATGGACACCAGCTCCCAAGCCAGGCTGGGCGCTGCTGGCGCGGAGGAACCGACCTCGCTCGGTTCGAGACGTTGGTTGGTGTCGCCGAGCCCGAGGTTACCGAAGGCGTTCGCGCCCCAGCAGAACAGTTTGCCTCCGAGGCTGATACCGCAGCTGGAGTCCTGCCCGGAGACGACGCTCAGCCAACCGTCGTCCGCCCCGATGCGAGTGGCAGTGCGCCGTTGCTGGTCGCTGGTTTGCCCGAGCCCGAGGTTGCCGCCCGTGTTGCGTCCCCAGCCGAACAGCAACCCACCGCCGCGAATGCCGCAGGTGTGCCCGTCACCCGTGCCAGTTAGCGCCCAGTCGCTCTCGTCGCCGGAGCGAACGGGTGAAAGTTGGTCGACGCCCGGATGCGTATCGTTCAGGCCGATGTTGCCCTCCCAGTTTCGACCCCAGCAGAACAACTGGCCGTCGTCGAGCACGGCGCAGGCCGTGTTGGCTTCGGAGCTGAGCTGCACGGCAACGCCCGGCAACGCCACACGCAGCGGCGCGCTGGAAGCGACGGTCGTGCCCTGCCCTAGCTGGCCGAACGTGTTCGCCCCGAAGCACCAAACGCTGCCGTCCTGCTTGAGGGCGCAGGTGTGCGCGACCCCCGTGGCGACTGCGACCCAGTCGGCGTCGAAGCCGACGCGAAGGGGCGCGTTCCGATCTGCGCTGTCGCCGAGGCCCAGGCGGCCGTCCACGTTCGCACCCCAGCAAAACAGGATGCCATGGCGAGTGACGCAGCTGTGCGCGTCACCCGAGTCGACGGAAACGCCCAGCGCCGGATCGGCCGGCTGGGCGGTTCCGCTACTTGGCTCGGCGCCCGCGCCAGCTTGTGCCGAGGCTCCGTCAGCCAATCCAGCGCCCAACGCACCCCCTCCACCCGCTGCGGAGCCGCCCTGCGCGCCGGGGCCGCTACGGCCCCCCGCGGCGTGCAGCACTTCCACGACCTCGCTACAGCCGACCAGCGGCAGCCAGGCAAGAAAGCGCAGCAAGCTCCAACCGAGCCGACGCTTCATGGCAGCTCCAAGGCCAAGCCGGTGGAAGCAAAAAGCTCCAGCTTGCTCACGCCCGTGACCACACCACCTGTGTCCGAAACCGAGACCGACTTGAGCGGCAGCCCCGCACCCAAGGCCGAGTACGAGCGCAACAAGCCAGGGCTGCCGAAAGCCAAATAAAAGCCGACGCGCGAAGTCACGGCCAGCCCGCTTTGAGCGGTCGCGACGCCGCCGGACGCCGCTTCTGGCTCGAAGCTGAGTCGCAGCAATCGACCCGAGACGAACGCGCCCGCATCGAACCCGCGTTGGCGGAAGAACGTCAATGACACGCCTGCCTCCGCGGACAGCGCGGTCGCGTCAATGGAGCCGTGAGGCGCCTGCTCCGACAACGCGCGGCGCGCCCCGAGCGCGAACACACCGCCTGCAATGCGACCGACAGGCACGGCGCCGAACAATTCGGCGCCGTAGTGGGTCTGTCCGCCCAAGAAGTGCTCGAACGCCAGGCGCGCGCCGAGCGCCGTGAAGCGCCGTGGCGGCGCAGGGACGGGCGCGGAATTTTCGACCACCGCGCGCACTTCCGGCGGCGCGGCGCTTTGTGCGCTGCGAACCCCGCGCAACGCCAGCTCGGCCCAACTGGCGCGGAGCAGCTCTTCGGCCGCGACTGCCAGCGCCAACGCGCGACCATCGGCGGGCAGCTTGTCGAGCACGAGATCGCGCCCGACGCGCTTTTGCGTGACCGAGTCGGTAACGTCGACGCTGTAGCGAGCCCGTGCAGCCTCGACCTCGACGATGGCCACGCGCGCCAGCGGTTCGGGAGCGCTCGAACTACCAGACGCGCAGACCTCGATGTCGCCCGGAGCAAGACCCGCCCGCAGATCGGAGCGAACGGCTTCGGCCAAGGCCGCCGGCACGCCACCGCCGACCGCAACCCATGGCTTTTCACCGCTGCAGGCTGGGCTTGGCCGCGACTGTCCGTGCGCTTGGCGCGACCAACCGCCGAGCAACAGCGGCAAACAAATGAGGAGCGCTCGGCACCGCTTCACGCACTCGGCAGCCTAACAGAGTTCGGCGGGGCTTGCGCCCGCCCCTAGCGAGAGCCGCAGCGCGACGCGACCGCAGAAGCGTGCACACCTGCCGGATAGCTGGACAGGTAACGGTCACGAGCGCGCCCACACGCCGCGAAGTTGCCCTGCGACGCGTACACCGAGACCAAGCGCGCCAGCGCGTCTTCGCGAAAGCTAGGCCCAATGTTGAGCGCGACGGCCCGCTCGAGCGCGCTGATGGCGCCCGCCGAATCACCGAGCCTATCCATCCGCAAACGACCAAGCTCGAAAGCGGACAGGCTGGCGCGCGCGTCGCTGGGATGCAGCCGCAGCAGTTCTTCGTAGGCATGCGCGGCGGCCGAGGCGTCACCCGCACGCCGGCTTTCTCCGGCCTTTTCGAAGAGCGCACGCGCTGTGGGGTTCGCGACCATGGCCGAGCTGGCGGGCACCGCCGCAGCCTTGGCGTCCGGCTTGGCGGAGCTGCCGGGCGCCTCGGTGCCTGCCATGTCCGGCGTTGGGGAGGGCTGGCTTACGCCCGCGACGTCCGGCTCGGCGACGCTAGGCTCCGAGTTTTGAATCCAGCTTTGCCCCGCGGCGACACGCGCCACGATGCCGGCCCGACGCTTGCTCATGACCTCGACGACACCGCGCAGCACGCTGACCTCGACGCGTGGGTTGTCGCCAGGCGTCGTCTTCACGCTGAACTTGGTGCCAACGACGCGAACTTCGACGTCACCCGCCACCACCGTAAACTTGCGATTGTCTCGGTGCGTGACGTCGCACACGACCTCACCGCGCGACAGCGACAGAGCCACCGAGCTTGGCTGATTGCCGCGCACCTGTAGCTCGGTGCGCGACGCCAGCGTCACCTTCGAGCCGTCCACGAGTGTGACCGCCAGCGCGTCGCTCGCCGTTTCTAGCCTGGCCTCGGCCAGCACCGCGTGCTCGCTCGCGCCCTCCGGCGCTAGCTGCGTTATGCCCACGAAAACCGCGGCGCCAGCCAGCGCCGTGCCCAGCAGCAACCAGCGCCCAACGCGGGCGGGGCGCGCTTGCCGGCGCGCCGAGACGTTACCCCACAGGCGGTTGACGCGCGTCTCGGAGACCTCCGGCTGGACGTAGCGGCTGGGCTCGACCGTCATGGCTTAGTTGCGCGCTCCAGGCGCGCCTCGGCGGCGCCCAAACGTCGTTTGACGGTAGAGGCACTGATGCCCATCTGCTCGGCGATTTCGGGGATCTCCAGCCGCTCGACGCGCCTCAGCACGAGCGCGACACGCTCTTCGGCTGGTAGCTGCTGCAGCATGCCGTAGACGGCCCGCAGCTCCGCGGCCACGTCCGGCGGCGCGCTGCGCGAGACTACGGCGTCCAAGTCGATGGGCTCGTTCGAGCGAAGGCCCAGGCGAAACTGCAAGCGGCGCCGGCGCAAGCGCTTGCCCGCCGTGCGCACCACGATGGACGAAAACCAAGCTTGAAACGCTTGCGGGTTGGTGAGCTTGTCCAAACGCTCGAACGCGTACAAGAAGCTGTCCTGCACGAGGTCGTCGATGTCGGCGTCGGACGGCAAAATGCGATAGGCCAAGCCAAGCGCAAGCCGCGCGTAGCGCCGGAACAGCGCTTCGCGGGCCCATTCTTCGCCAGCGCGCGCGGCCAACACCAACGCCGAGTCGGTCGGCAGCTGGCGCGGCGCCGAATCGGGCGGCTGCGGCTTGGTCACGAGAGCCATCATGGTCGCCACAGGCAGGCTGGGGGCGAACCTCCAGAATATCGCAGCCCGGCTGGAACCCGTGAGCGGTTTCCGATTTGGCTGTGAGTGGGATTCGGGGCGACATGAGGAGACGGTGCCAGGAGCGCTTCCGAGCAGTACGTACCTCGTGGTCAGCCAAGCGGTTCAGACGCTGGAGAAACCCGGGCTAGTAGGGATTGTCGACCGGCGGCGCGGGGCGTAGAGCCGGCTTGGGCGGGGCGGCGGGAGGCGCCGCGACGGGCGCAGGCGACCTGAGCGGGGCGGCCGGAGCGGCCGGAGCCGCAATAGCCGCGGGCTTGCTAGCGGCAGGCGGCTTTTCGACCCGTGGCCTGGCGGGCGCCGAGACGGCTAGGCCAGGCACCACCGGCGCTACGACGAGCGGCTTCGTTGGCGGCGTCACCGAAACAACTGGCGCAGGCGCCTCGGGGGCGGCCGCGGGCGGAGCAGCCTGAGTCGACGAGGGCGCGGGCTGAGCTTCGGGCTCGGCCCGTACTTCGGTGGTGGGGGCGGCGGAAGCGGCTGCCGGCGGTTCCGGCGCGGGCTGCGTTTCGGTGAGAGCTGCATCGCGCTTCTGGCTGAGCAGGTACGCACCGATCAAGAGTAGGACCGCCACGCCCACGACCTTCACGAGCGTCGGGATGCCAGCGGACTTGGCAGGGCGGGCGGGCGGCGCGTCAGTCGAGCGACCTTCGCTATCAGGCGCGCTGCCGGGCTCGGGCGTCGAAGCTCGAACACGTGTGGGCGGCTCTTTGCGGGGCGGCAAGCCATGCTCACGCGCCCGCTCGGCGCGCTGGCGTCCGGCCCTGCGCTCGCTCCGCGAGCTATTCGAACCGGACTTTTTCGCCATCTCGTTCAGTCTTTGAGCGCTTCAGCGCCGCCGATGATTTCCATCAGCTCGGTCGTAATGGCCGCTTGTCGCGCTCGGTTGTACACGAGCGTGAGATCGGCGATGACTTCGGAGGCGTTCTTGGTCGCCGAGTCCATGGCGGTCATGCGCGCGCCGAGCTCGGACGCCACCGACTCGTAGAGCGCGCGCAAAAGCGAGATCTCAACGTACATGGGCACTAGGCGCTCGAGCAGCGCTTCTTTGCTGGGCTCGAACAAGAACTCATCCGGGTTCACCAGCGGCGCGGCTTCTTCGCCCTTGCCGGGGGCGGAAGCCTGCGCCGGCGCGAGCGGGAACAGCGGCTCGACCGTGACCTTTTGGGTCATGGCGCTCTTGAACTCGTTGTACACGACCAAGATAGAGTCGACCTCGGCCCGCAAAAACGGGCCCAAGACCTTACGCGCAATGACCCGCGCCGTTTCGGGGCCGAGCTTCTCCCAAATGCCGGAGAATACGTGGAACAGCGGGATCTTGCGGCGCTGGTAGAAGTCGCGGCCCTTGCGGCCGACAACCGCAATCTTCACCGTCTGCCCGTCGGCTTCACGCTCGCGACGCTCGCGCTCGGCGGCACGCAAGATGTTGGTGTTGAAAGCGCCGCACTGCCCGCGGTCGCTGGTGATGACCAACAGCAGCACACTCTTTACCGGGCGACGCGTCAGCAGCGGATGCTCGGATTCGACGCCCGACTCGTGCGCCGCAGCCTCGCCGGCGGCGGTCACCTCGGCCAGCACCTTCGCGGTCTGCACGGCGTAAGGCCGCAGGGCCACGATGCGCTGCTGAGCGCGCGTGAGGCGAGCACCCGCAACCATCTTCATGGCGCGGGTGATCTTCTGCGTGCTCTTCACGCTGCTGATGCGCCTGCGGATCTGCTTCAGGTTCGCCAAGGGCTACTCTCCCTCGGACGCCACGAACTTCTTGCCAAACGCCTTCAGCGTCTTGTCGAGAAGCTTCTTGATGTCGTCGGTGAGTTCGCGCTTGGTCTTGATCTCGGTCCAGAGCTCGGGCTGCTTCTCGTCGATGTAGCGGTAGAGATCCTGTTCGTACTGCTTCAGCGAGTCGACGGGCAGCTTGTCGACGTAGCCGGCGGTGCCGGCGTACACGATCACGACCTGCTTCTCGATCGGCAGCGGTACGTACTGGCCCTGCTTTAGCAGCTCGACCAGGCGCTTGCCGCGCTCTAGCTGGGCGCGGGTTGACGCGTCCAAATCGCTGGCAAACTGCGCGAACGCCGCCATTTCGCGGTACTGCGCCAAGTCCAAACGCAGCGTGCCCGAGACCTTCTTCATCGCCTTGATTTGGGCGCTGCCGCCGACGCGGCTGACCGAGATGCCGACGTTGATGGCCGGACGCACGCCCGAGAAGAACAAGTCGCTCTCGAGGAAGATCTGACCGTCGGTGATCGAGATCACGTTGGTCGGAATGTAGGCCGACACGTCGCCGGCCTGCGTCTCGATGATCGGCAGCGCCGTCAACGAGCCGCCGGAGTACGGATCCCTCTGCACTTCCAGCTCAGCCGCGTTCGGCTGTGCCTTGAGCGATGCTTCGGCCGAGTGCTTGGCCTCTTCGCCGAGGTGCATTTGCCCGTCGACGCCGCGGAACGTGAGGTTGCCGGGCGGCACGGTGGTGCCCTTTTTGACGACGTGGTAGCGCTCGCCCATCTTGGCGGCGCGCTCCAGCAGGCGCGAGTGAACGTAGAACACGTCGCCCGGGTAAGCCTCGCGGCCCGGCGGGCGGCGCAAGAGCAAGGACATTTGGCGGTAAGCCACGGCTTGCTTCGACAAGTCGTCGTAAATGCACAAGGCGTGACGGCCAGTGTCGCGGAAGTACTCACCGATGGTGACGCCGGTGTACGGCGCCAGGTACTGCAACGGCGCCGACTCGGTCGCGGTCGCCACGACCACGATCGTGTAGTCCATCGCACCGTGTTGCTTCAGCTTCTCGACCACCTGCGCGACGGTCGAGGCCTTCTGGCCGATGGCGACGTAAACGCAGGTAACGCCTTGGCCCTTTTGGTTGATGATCGCGTCGATGGCGATCGTCGTCTTGCCGGTCTGGCGGTCGCCGATGATCAGCTCGCGTTGGCCGCGACCAATCGGGATCATGGCGTCGATGGCCTTGATGCCCGTCTGCATCGCTTCTTTCACCGGCTGACGGCCGATGATGCCCGGCGCTTTGACCTCGATGCGGCGACGGTGCGGCGTGTCGATGGCGCCTTTGCCGTCGATGGGCTGGCCCAGGGCGTTGACGATGCGGCCGATGACCGCGTCGCCGACCGGCACGTCGGCGATGCGCCCGGTGCGCTTGACGACGTCGCCTTCTCTGACGCCGCTGGCTTCGCCGAGCACGGCGACGCCGACGTTGTCTTGCTCCAGGTTCAGCGTGAGGCCGAACAGGTTGCCCGGGAACTCGACGAGTTCACCGGCCATCACGCCTTCGAGGCCGTAGACGCGCGCGATACCGTCGCCGGTTGACAGCACCGTACCGGTCTCGCTGACCATCGCGGCGCGGTCGAAGTTCTGGATCTGCTTCTTGATGATCGATGAAATTTCGTCGGCGCTAAGCTGCATGGCGTGGGTCTCTGAATCTGCTGAGGTTACGTGGGGTGGGAGTCTTGGTGGCGGTGGGGGCTGGCGTTAGGCCTGCCCTACCAGCTGGCGTTCGATTTCTGTCAGGCGGCCCCGCACGGAGCCGTCGATGGTGTTGTCGCCGATGCGCGTCACGAAGCCGGCGATCAGCGTCGGATCTTCGCGGCGCTCCAGCACGATTTTGCGGGCCGTGGCGGTTTCCAGCTCGGCGACCAGCTTTTGATAGAAGCTGTCCGGCATCGGACCGGCGCTGGTAACGGTAGCGCGTACGACGCCCGCTTGCTCGTCGGTGAACCTGTCGAGGCGACGCGCAATGTCGGCGATGACCCGCAGCTTCTTGCGCGAGGCCAAGAGCTTGATCAGGTTGAGGGCGTTGCCCATCAGCCCCAGGCGGGCCGAAACGTCCGCCAGCACGGCGTCGCGCTTCTCTTGCTCGATGATCGGGTTGTCGAGCACCGCGCGCAGCTCGGCATTACCGGTATAAACCTGCGCGAAACGCCGCACCTGCTCGGTGATGGGCGCCAATTGTCCGGTCTCGACGCCCAACTCGAAGATGGCGCGGGCGTAGCGGTCGGCGATAGGAGCTTGGCTCATAGTCTTCCTCGCAGGGCAGCGCCCGAGGCTTTTACGGACGCAAGGAATTCGTCGCCCAGGCGTTGGCGGTCGCCGTCACCAATCTTGGCGACCAGCGTCGCCTCGGCCGACTTGACGGCCGCGCGCACGGTGTCACGCAGCAGGGTTTCGCGCGCCGCCTTCAGCTCTTGCTCGACCAGCGTGCGCGCGTCCTTTTCCATACGCTCGCGGCGCTCTTTGGCTTCGCTCAAGATGCGGGCGCTCTCGGCCTCGCCCGATTCCTTCATCTCGCGGCGAATCCGCTCCACCTCGGAGTCGATTTCGTCGAGCTGCTTCTTGTACTTGGCGAGGCTGGCTTCGGCGTCGGCTTTCATTTTGCCGGCCTCTTCCATGCCCTTCATGATGCCGAGCTTGCGCGCCTTGAGCGCGTCCGAGATCGGCTTCTTGCCGAACTTGATCAGCAACCAGTAGAGGATGGCAGCGTTGAGGGCCAACGCGCCGAACGGCACCGGCATGCCCTTGGGGCGCCACAGCAGGCTCGGCTCAGCGCCGGCTTTTTCGCCCAAAAAGCCGTAGCCCCAGTTGATATCGTGGAAGGTGGGGGCGTGGTCGCCTTCGCCGTGGCCCTCGCCGTGCTTGGCTGCCTGAGCTTCGCCGTGGGCAGCGGCGGGCGCGTCCTTAACGCTACCCTCACCCTCCGCCAAGGCGGGGGCCGGCAGCATGAGGACGGTGCCAAGGCTCGCAAGAGCCGAGAATCTGAGCAAGGCGTTCATCAGTTGGCCTCCCGGCCGAGCACGCGGGTCGCGATGTCGCCGGCGAGCCGCTCCGATTGCTTGCCGAGCTCGAAACGGATCGAGTTCACCTCGGTCGCGATGCGCTTCCGCCCCTCTTCCACGATCTTGGTCGCGGCGGCGCGCGCCTCGCTCAAGATTTGCGCCTCGAGCTTGGTCGCCTCGGCGCGTAGACGGTCGCGCTCCTCGGCGGCGGCTTGGCTGACGCGACGTAGCTCGGACTCGTACCGGGTGAGCAACTCACCGGCCTCCTCTTCGAGCTCACGCGCGGTTTCGCGCGCGCCGTCGGTACGCTCCTCGCGGAGCGCGAACACCTTCAGCATCGGGTCGAAGAGCAGAGGCTTCAACACCAGGATGAGGAAGACGAAAATGACGACCTGGAAGACAACGACGTTGTTGAAATCCAGCTCGATGGGACTACCGCTCATCGCGAAAACGCGGGGACTTGGTAGCAAGTGAGGAAGTGCGCCAAACTCGGTCATCGGCGCGCGCGCTCGTACCACCTCGACACCGATCTGTCTACTGCACCGGCTGCACTCGGTCCGTACTTCATCAGGCCTATTCCGCTCTGCCTGGAGCGACTGCCCTATTCGGCCGAGGGTCCCAACTGGAGCTCGTTTCGAGTTGTCGGACACCCTGGGCTCCAAGCGCCGCGCGAACGTCGACATACGGCACGCCCGAGTGAGGGTCCCGTGCATCGGGGCTGACGTCCAGAAGCGGCGCCAGAGCGAAAGCACGGCGGGTCAGCTCGCGGTGAGGCAGCGTGAGGTCGGGCTCATCCATCGAAAGCTCCGGGCTGTAGAGGAGATCCAGGTCCAAGGTCCGGGGTCCCCAGCGCTCGCGGCGCTCCCGACCGTGCGAGCGTTCGATCGCGAGCAACTGGGCGAGCAGCTGCCGGGGAGCCAGGGCAGCTTCGAGCAAAACGGCCGCATTAAGGAAGTCAGGCTGAGGCGGGCCGATTGCGGCGGACTCGTAGAGGTCGGAAACGGCTCGCACGGCCACCTGCGCTTGCAGGGCCAATACGGCCGATTTCATGGTCGCGAGCCTGTCGCCCAGGTTGGCTCCCAGGCCCACCACATAGAAGCGACTCACGTCACCCGACATGCACCCCGAGTTACTCGTTCGAGCCCCGACTGCAAGGGGGGTCCGCGCGGATTCGGGGCGCGCCCACGTTTAGGGCAATGTTTCTCGCAGCGCGGGCCCGAGTGGGCTAGACGAAGGCCCATGCTGGGACTTACCGGCGGGGAGCTCACCCTCTTTGCCTTGCTGGTGTTCGCGGTCGTTTCGGCCCGATTCTGGCCGGCCGTCGGGGCGAAGCTCGCCGAGCGGCTTTCGAGAACTGGACCCCAAGCGCCAGGCAAGTCCCAGCATTCCGAAGTCGGAGCGGACGAGCGGCGCTAAGTCGACTTAGACTGAACGCCCAAGTGGTGCCCGATCCTCCGGCCGGAAGCGAAACGGGAAGCTCTTCAGGGAGCTCATCCGAAGCTGGAGCCCTGATCTTCGTGAGTGACGCTTCTGCTGAAGCGGAGCGGCTGATCTCGGCTTTGCGGACACGCGGCTATCAAGTCGTCGACGTGCCGCTCGGCTTGCTCGTCAATCGCGTCTCAGTGCAGCGGCCAGCCCTCATCCTATGCGATGCCGACGCACCCGGCGCCGTGGAGAGCGTCGAACGTATTCACCGCGACGTGCCGGGTGGGCATCGCGTCGATGTCATATTCGTGCGCGAACGCGGCAGTCAGAGCGCGCCCGATCTGACGTCGATCATCGAGCGTGAAGGCAGCGGCTCGTTCGACCGCCCCGTCGACGACAGCGCTCTCATACGCAAGGTAGAAGCGCTGATTGGACCTCCGACGCGGCACGAGCCCAGGCCGCGCCTAGCCCCCGGAGGACGCGCACCCATTTTGGTCGCGGCGACGCGCCGCCCCTTTCGTTACGATCAGAAGCCCGGCGCGTCTCTCTTACCAGAGCCACCGCCGAGCCAGCCGCCGAAGAGCTCGACCTGGGTCGCAGCGGCGCCCAGCTCGACGCCTTCGACTCCTCCCAGCGCGCCCGGCAGCTCTCCACTGAGCGCGCCGGAGCCAGCCAGTAGCCTGCCGTCGAGTTTGCGGCGCGACGAGCCGCCCTTGTCGGTGGCGCCGAACGCGGGCCAGCTGCCCCAGGCTCGTTTGAGCCCAGAGCTGGAGATGCTGCTGGGGCGCGCCGAACAGCGCGTGACGCAGGGGCGCATGTCCGTCGCTCCGCCCTCCGATCGCCTGTCACCGGAAGCCGAGCTGGAGGCGATCTTGCCCAACGACGTGCTGGCGGCGCTCGATGAGCCGCTGGACTTGGACGACGGCGAAGAGAGCGACGCCGGACCGAGCACGCACGGCGGCGACGACCGCGGCGCGACGCGCGGCACGAGCGGCACCGGCACCAAGACGGGCAGCGGCAGCAAAGCTCCTGGTCACGTAACGAGCGCAGCCGACATCAGCAACGAGCCGTCGCAGCCAGCCGAGCAGGGCAAGACCGAGCCACCTGCCAGTCGCGAAACCGAACCGCCGCCGCCACCCGTGATGCCTTCGCGCTCGGCCGTCACCAACGCCGGCACCTCCGAGCCCGCACCACCACCAAGCGACGGTGAGGTCCGCGGCACTGCCGCCGGCACCCCGTCGGACCTGCCGCCGCCCAGCATGCCGCTCACGCCCAGCGCGTCGCCGCCGCAGCAGGCGTCCACCACGCCGCCCAGGGGCCAAGGCAGCGATCTGCACGAGGCGCTGCCGGCACCGCAACCCCTGGCCGCCCCGATACCGTCGTTGCCTACGCGACCGCCGGACGTGCCGCTCGAGCTTCCCGCAACGCTGCGCGCTGGTGAAGCCGTGCGTTGCCTAGCGCTGGCCGTACGCTCTCGCTACACGGGCGCCATTGCCTTCGAAGCGCCCGACGGCATGCGGCGCGTGGTGTTTCGCGATGGGGACTTCGTGACCGCCGCGACCAGCGTCGACACGGAGTCGCTGGTCGCTTGCCTGATTGAGCGCGGCAGTTTGCCCGCGGATGCCAACGTCAAGCTTGGTCGAAAGCTGCCGTTGTTCGGGCGCCACGCCGGCGCCGCGCTCATCGCTCACGGCTACTTGCAGCAAGACGAGCTGTGGCCCGTGCTGCGCTCGCACGCCGAATGGTTGATCAGCCACATCGCCAGGCTGGAGCGCGGCGAAACCGGCGTCGAGCTGGAGGTTCCGCCCCGCCTGGCGACAGAGCCGGCAGTATTCGGCGGTGCCACGGGCGCGGAGGTGCTGGTCGAGCTCGTACGTCGCATCGCGACGCCTGAGGCGTCAGTCGCGCGCCTGGGCGGCACCGCCGTGCGCCTGCGCCAGGGTCCGAGCCACGCGCTGCTCGGCGAGTGCGCCCTGCCGGCAGAGGAAGCCGACCTCGTGCGCTCGCTCGACGGCGAAACCGTCAGCGGCGCAGTAGAGCGCGCCAAGTCTCAAGACTTCAGCAGCGCCTTGCTGGCGCTAGTCGAGCTGGGAATTTTGGAGACCGCGGGCATTAGCGCACAGGCCAAGCGCGCGGCGGTCCCGCAAGCGACGACGCGACGTGAGCCCGATCGGCTGGATCACGATGCGCTGCGTTCGCGCATCGCGGCGCGCCGGGCGCTGGTCGAAGAAGGCGACTATTTCGCACTGTTGGGCGTGAGCCGCGGGGCCACCAGCTACGACGTGCGGCGCGCCTACACGGAGCTGCGCGAGGAGCTGGAGCCCTCGCGAATTTTGACGCCAGCGACGGCCGACCTGCGCGACGACGTCGACGCCATTCTGTCGGTAGTCGACGAGGCCTATGAAATCCTGGCCGACGATCTGCGTCGAGAACGCTACCGCCGTGCGCTCGAAGCCGCCCCGGGTTAGGCCGCGCGCTTGGACGCGCTGCTGGCACAAATGTCTCACCGAGGCGATTGGGCTCACCCCGCGGGCCGACAAGTGGGCTAGATCCCGGGGTTGTAGCGTGGCGCGGATGTTGCTGCTGGGTCGGCATGACTTCACCCGCCACAGCTGCCGACGTCCAGTCGGGCGTTGAGGGCCGTGTCATCGCCCAGAAGTACAGGCTCGAGAGCCTAATCGGCGAAGGCGGGATGGGGTCCATTTGGCGCGCCTACAACCTGCAGCTCGAGGTGCCGGTTGCGATCAAGCTGCTGCGCCCTGGCCTGAACGGGTCGGAGCTGGGCGAGCGGTTGCGCGTCGAAGCGCGGGCCGCCGCCAAGTTGGTGCACCCGAGCATCGTGCGCGTATTCGACATCGGCGAGGCCGAGTCGGGCGAGCCGTTCATCGTGATGGAGCTGCTGCAAGGCGAGAGCTTGGGCACCATGCTGGAGCGTGGCCCCCTGACGGCGGTCAATGCGCTGCAGCTGATGTTGCCAATCGGCGAGGCTTTATCGCTCGCGCATTCGCGGGGCGTCGTGCATCGCGATCTCAAGCCCGACAACATTTTCATCGCCAACGACAGTGCGTGCCTCCAACCCAAGCTGCTCGACTTCGGCATCGCCAAGGTTCGAACCGGCATGTTGGCCGGGGGCCCAACGTTGACTCAAACCGGTACGCTGCTCGGCAGCCCCGACTACATGTCCCCCGAGCAAGCCTGCGGGCGTTCCGACATCGACGAGCGCTCCGACATCTGGGCTTTCTGCGTGGTCTTGTACGAGATCATCGCCGGCCGCGTGCCGTTCGGAGGCGACAGCTGCCAAGCGACGCTGCAAAGCGTCATCAAAGACGACCCTCTGCCGCTCGAGCTAGTCGCGGACGTCGACCCGCAGCTTTCAGCGCTGATTCACTGGGGACTCAGCAAAGATCGGGACGCGCGCCCCGGCTCGATTTTCGACTTGGGGCATCAGCTGGCTGCGTGGCTGTTCGCGCGCGGCGTCCTCGAAGACGCCACCGGCGCATCGCTGGAAGCCAAGTGGCTCGGGCGCTCCAACGAGACAACCTCGTTGACCGCCACGTCGGGGCTGCGTTCACCCCACGCTCAGCACGAGCACGCCACGCTCATGTCGGTGGTAAATCCGTCGCCGCACCCCAGCCACGACTCCATCGACCTGCCGAACTCTCCGCGCAAGCGACGCTGGGTACCAAGCGCCCTCGTGGCGAGCGCAGCCCTAGCCGCCTGCGTTGGCTGGGCATCAGTGCATCAGCTCAGGCTCGCCAGCCCGACCTCGCCCGGCGAGCCCCGGGACGGCCTGTCCACCCCCGCGGCGGCGGCCTCACCCCAACCCGCCAGTGCGGAAGCGATAACGGTCGACGCCTTGCCGGTCGAAGCCAAAGCGCAGCCTAGCGCCGAGCCCAAGCCCTACGTCGCCGTCAGGCCCCCCAAAAACGCTTCGCCTCCGACGGTGCGCGCGGTCGCGAACACGTCCCTACACGCGTTGCCGCAAGCGCTTCCGACCCGAGAAAACCCGGCCGAGTTGCTCAACCCCTACTGAGCGCGGGCACGATGGCGTTCTCGCAAAAAACACTTTCGCTGAGCTTGGTCCTGCTGCTGGGGCTCGTGCCCACCTGCACGGTAAGGGCCGAAGGTCCGAGCAGTGAGGCCGTCGTCGAGTCACGTCGGCAAAAAGCCAAGCTCGAGTTCAAACGTGGCTCGGAACTGTACAGCGCGGGGCAATACGACCAAGCCGTGTCGGCGTTCATGGCGGCCGACAGGCTCGCGCCGAGCGCCGCGCTTTCGTTCAATATTGCGCTGGCGTACGAGCGGCTCGAGGACACGAGCGGCGCCCTGCGTTGGTACCGAGACTACCTGCGTCGCAATCCGCGCGCGCCCAACGCGACCACGGTGCGAGCCCGCGTGAACGAGCTTGCCACGAAGCTTGCGCGAAGCGGCCTGCAACAACTCACCGTGTTGTCGACGCCCGATGGCGCGACCGTACTGATCGACGGGCGCGCGGTCGGGGTAACGCCCTTCACCGGTGATCTAGCGCTCGGCAAGCACCGGCTGCAGCTCGACTTGGCGGGCCACCGCGAGCCGGGCCGTGAGCTCACGCTTTCGCCAACCGTAGCGCAGGAGGTCAACGTAGCGATGGACGCCGTGCCAGCCACCGCTCGCGGCGAGAAAATCCCTGCGAACGCCGCGCCGTCTGCGCTAGACGGCGACGGCGGGCGCCGCTTCGGCATCGCGCCGTGGCTCGTCGCCGGCGCCGGCGTGGTCGGGCTGGGAAGCGCGCTTGGCTTCGAGTTGGCGCGCCGTTCAGACGAAGAGGCAGCTGGCGGCAATCCCAACCAGCTCGACTTCAAGGCCCACGCTGACGCCATGCAGCGTCATCAAACCACCGCGCGCGTTCTGGCCGGCGTCGGTGGCGCGCTGTTCGTGACGGGCTCGGTCCTGGTATTGCTCAACACGAAAGCACCTTCCGCGTCTCGCGTGGGGTTCGGCTGCACGTTGAACGGTTGTTCCGCCTCGGCGCGTGGGAGCTTCTAATGTTGCCTCGAATAGCCCAGCTTATTTCGATCTGCCTGCTGTTGGCGTTGGGCGTGGGCTGCGAATCCGACCTTGCGCTGAGCTTGGATGGTAAGCCTTGCGACGACGCGGGACGCTGCGTTGCCGGCTATGTCTGTGACGCGCAGACGCAGACTTGCGTGCGTCCGGAGAAGCAAACGAGTTCACCCGTCGTCGGCAACGTGCAGTGCGAAGACGGCGAAACCACGTGCGGCGGCGCCTGCGTCCAGGCGACTTCGAACGCGAAGCACTGTGGTGGTTGCGGCGCGACCTGCAGTGCCCCGTCCAACGGCAGTGGCATCTGTTTGGAGGGCAGCTGCAACTTCGCTTGCACCAGGCCATTTTCACCCTGCGGCAGCAGCTGCCTCAATCTTGCGGACGACGTCGACAACTGCGGCGCGTGCGGTCAAGCCTGTCCAGACAGCGCGGTCGGCAAGCGAGCCTGCGTGGACGGGGCCTGCAGCAGCACCTGCGAAGCGCCGCTGAAAGCTTGCGCAGGCGCCTGCATCGACGTCGACGCCGACCCGGCGCACTGCGGCGATTGCGACCAAGCCTGCGCCCCGGGCAAAGTTTGCTCGGCGGGAGCCTGCCTCGACAGTTGCGCAGCCGGCACGGTCAATTGCGGCGGAGCGTGCGTCAATCCCCAGGCCTCGGCTCAAAACTGCGGCACGTGCGGAACGCGGTGCACGGCGCCTACCGGCGGCACCGCGACCTGCGCGGACGCCAGCTGCGGCTTCCTTTGCGAGCCGCCTCGGGAGGCCTGCAACGCAGGCTGCGTCGACACGCGCACGGACGCGCTCAATTGCGGAGCTTGCGGCAAAGGCTGCGACGCTCCCGCCAACGGCAGCGCGACCTGCAGCTCCGGCAACTGCCAA
>JAYUYU010000010.1:0-3204 GCA_043752365.1 Myxococcales bacterium
CGCGTCATGCGTCCGCGATCCATGGCGCGCGCCAGACCGAAGTCGGCCAGCTTCACGATGCCGCCGACGTCCAGCAAGATGTTGGGCGGCGTGACGTCGCGATGCAATATGGGTGAGGAGTTGCCGTCCGGGCTCTTGCGCGAGTGCGCGGCCTCGAGCCCGCGTAGTATTTCGACGCCGATGGCGGCGACCAGCGGCCAAGGCGTCTCGCGCTGGCCGCGCTCGAAGTGACTTTTTACCCACTGGCCCAGGTGCAGGCCGTTGACCAGCTCCGTCACCAAGAAATGATGACCATCCTCGTCCTGTCCGAAGTCGAAGACTTGCACGATGTTCGGGTGGTTCAACAGCGCACCCACACGCGCTTCCTCCACGAACATTTCGACGACCTCTGCGAAGCCGATGACCTGCGACTCGATGCGCTTGATGGCGACGGGCCGCATGAAGCCGCTGGCGCCGTGCGAGACGCCGCGCCACACGACCGCCATGCCGCCGCGCCCGAGCTGCTCGACGAGCTCGTACTTTCCGGCCAGCACGCGCCCGGGCCTGTCCGTCATTCGACTGCAGCGTCTCCTCGGCGGCTTTTTGGCGTCAAGGGCTGGCGGACGCGCGCTTCATCCAAACTCTGCTTTCCGAGCAGCGCCAACGCTGCCACGAGGCCGGGGTGGTGCTCGGTGTCACACCAGGCGCCCAGCACTACGTTCATGGCGCGCTCGCGAAAATCTTGAATCCTGGCGTCAGGCGCGGGGTCGGCGTGGACGTTGGGCAACGCCCGGGCCCGCTCGGCCAGCTGCGGCAACAACTCTTCGGCGTTGGCACGCAACGGAAACGGCAAAAGTATCTCGGCGCGTCGGGTCGGATAGTAAGTGACGTTTTCCAACGGTTGATTGGACAGCGTGGAGTTGGGCAGCACGACGCGGCGATTGTCTGCCGTGACCAGCACGGTCGAAAACAGCTCGAGCTCCTTGACGGTCCCGCTGTACGCGCCCGCCTTGATGGTGTCGCCCACGCGAAACGGCCGGAATACAAGCAGCATCAGGCCAGCCGCGAAATTCGACAGCGTGCCCTGAAACGCCAAGCCAAGCGCGATGCCGGCGGCGCCCAGCACCGCGGCGAAGCTGGTGGCCGTGATGCCAAAGGCCGACAAGCAGCTGACCAGCGACGCTACCAACAAGGCGTAGCGCGCCGCGCTTGCCAAGAAACGAATCACGGTCGCGTCCACGTGGGTGGCGGGGCCAAAAGCACGCACGATGGCGCGCTGAGCCCAACCCGCCACCACCCAAGCCAGCGTGAAAAGAACCAGCACGATCGCAGCGCGCCCTACGAATACCGTGCCCTTTTCGAGCAGGATATCCTTGAGCCGGTCGAGCGACGGAAGGTTCACACCCATCAGCGTAGCCTAGGTGCTGAGCTCTTTCACGATGTCGGCGAGCACTTGTAGCGAAGGCTCGATGCGTTTCGACCAAACTACGCCGGCGTTCAAACGCAAGTGATTCTCGAAGTCACCGCCGCCGGAGAAAATGGGGCCGGGTGCGACCGAGATGCCCAGCGAGGGCGCGGCGTTGAATCGAGAACGCGGAGACGTTGCCGGGCAGACCGAGACCACGTAGCTGCCTCGCGGCGCGCTTCCCCGGGTGCCGGGCGGAAAGTGTCCAGCGATGGCATCGCGGGTCTTCTCGACTTGGGCCGAGAGCAGTCGCCGGCCAGTCGACCGGTGAAGCTGTCGTACGTTTCCGCACACTCGCGCGGCTCCGGAGTCGGCGCTGTCGCGCCTCTCGCGGCGCGTACGCCATCGGCATCATAATTTTGCAAAGTGAGTGATCGGCTGACCCATGACGGCCCATAACTTTGTCTGACTATTCGATCCGGGAGTGGCAAAGTTGTGGCCACGCCTGCACCCATTTAATGGCCCAATGACGTACCGCTTTCGGTCGGCTGACCGCTTTGCAACAAGACGCGCGGCTGGAATCAACGGCCGAGACCGTCGGCGGTTCCTGGCCTTGGCGGCGTCGGGCCTAGTCGGCGGCCTCGTGCTGCGACTGGATCGGGAGGCGCGCGGCGCTGTGGATTCCACGCCGCGCTTCATTCTCTACAACAACGCCAACGGGCTGCAGAAACTTCACTTGGACAAGAGCACCGTGCGGCTCCCCCAGGACTTCACGCTCGAATCCTTTATGACGCACTTCGAGCCGCACAAGGCCGAGCTCACCGTCGTGCAGAACCTGTACTGCAGCTTGGGCGAGTACCTCCATGGCAACGCCAGCAGCGCGCTAGCGTGCGCGGGGCGCGGTGCTGCCGATGGCGCCACAGGCGTGAGTGAGATGGTCGTCGGCGGTCCCACCGTCGATCAGGTCATCGCGGACCAAGTTAGCCAGCAAGAGCGCCTGCGTTCGTTGGTGCTCGGTCATCCGTTCGACGTGAACGACGGAAACTGCGTGCAAGGCACCATCGTGGGTCGCGCCAAGAATGATCCGGTGTATCCCGTGCTCGACGCGGTGAGGGCCCATGAGCTCGTATTCGGCCCAACGCAGCAAGGGTTGCCCGGTCAGAACGAAGTGCTGCTAGCTCGCCAGAAGAGCTACCTCGACTTCATCAAGGACGACATCAATGGCTTCCAAGCCGAGCTGCCAGCGGCCGAGCGACAGAAGCTCGATCAGTACCTCACCTCCGTTCGGGAGATTGAACGGGCCCTTGCCGGTGGCGTGAGCGCGACTTGCCCCAAGCTCGCCGTCCAGTCCTTTGGGCAGGGCAGTGCTGACGACGCGGAGGGTGCCAGTGTCAACTCGAACAACCCGGCGTACTGGCGGTACATGTGCGATCTCGGGGTAGCGGCACTCCAGTGTGGGGCCACGCGGCAGGTGACAATGCTGCACTCGTACGGCTGCGTACACCTCATGTACGAGTTCGATGGCGCGGAGCGCAACCACCATGAGGACGTCTGTCACACAGATGAAGCCGGGGATTTCATGCAAAAGCTGCTCGGCTTTCACGCGGAAAGCGTGGCCTACATGTACCAGAAGCTCAAGAGCGTGCCCGAAGGAGCAGGTACCATGGCTGACAGCCTGCTGATGGCATGGATGAGTGACGGAGGGGGAACGCACCACAACGGAACCAACAGCCACGCGATGATCTACCTGGGCAAAGGCAATGGTCGGTTGAAAACCGGACAGTGGCTCCGCTTCGACGAGAAGCAGCACTCGCTAGCCA
>JAYUYU010000011.1:0-3200 GCA_043752365.1 Myxococcales bacterium
CTGGTCGAAAGTTCCGGCTACTCAGCAGTTCATAGCTTGTTGCGGCGCCCGAGCAGCGCTGCGGCGCCCGCCAAGGTCCGCGAGCTCGTCGTCAATTTCGACGCTTTGCCAGAGCTGCCGGCCTGCGACGACGTGTTCGTCGCGCTGGGCACGACCATCAAAGTGGCCGGCTCCGAGGCGGCGTTCAGGCGCGTCGACTACGACTACGTGGTGGACGTGGCACGTGCAGGCCTGCGCGCTGGTGCGACTAGGTTGGCGGTCGTTTCGTCGCTGGGCGCCGACGCGGCGTCCCGCGTCTTCTACAACCGCGTGAAGGGCGAGATGCAGGACACGGTGAGCGCGCTAGGGTACGAAAGTGTAGTTATTGCTCAGCCGTCGTTGCTGCTGGGTGATCGGGAAGCTTTGGGTCAGCCTACCCGCGGGGCTGAAGTCTGGGCTCAGCGCCTACTCGGCCCGGTCGCGGGCCTACTTCCTGCGTCTATTCGCCCAGTTTCAGCGCACCACGTGGCGGCCGCGCTACTCGCAGCCACCCGGCGCGGCGCACCCAAAACTACCATCGTTCCTTCGCGCGACATGCACGACAGCACGCTTGGTTGAACGCGGCGCCGCCGGCGGCGACGTTGTCGTTGTCGACCGACGCGGCCCACCCAACCTTCATGCGCTGACAAGCGCGCCTGATGTGCGCACCCCGAGCTCGCGCTGATTGAGCGTGAGGGGCAATTCGATCACCACAAGGTGCGCTCGCGCTGTTACGATTGACGTCGATCGTACCGTTCAGAGATCAGCGCGTGCCTTGTTGGTAAGGCGCGCCGTCGGAGGCATTGGATGACGACACGGACTCAGCGTAAGGGCTGTGTGTTCGCGAGCGCTTTCTGCTCGGCGTTGGCTTTCGCACACCTGGCAAGCGCGGCCTATCCCAGCGCTGGCCTCGCCCTATCGTCTTCAACATCTAAAGCCCAGCCCCCGACCGTCAAGGGCGCGCACGAAAAATTTCCGCGGCTTGCGTTGACCCCGCCGGCACTGCGGGTCGAGCTGGGCCGGCCCAAGGAGCTGCCCCCGTCCCGCAGCTTTCGGCACGAGATAGTCTGGCTCGGCATGCGCATTCCGACCTTGATAGCCTTCGGCTTGAGCAGCGTGAGTGCTGGCGGCGCCGTGGTTACCGGGTTCGCCGCCGCGCGCGGCAACGACCCCAGCACCTGCGATACGCGCTGCGCCGAGCGCGACGTTCGTCAGCGCGGCCTCTTGATCACCACCGGCGTCCTGACCGGCGTCGCGGTCGCCGGTCTCGGCATCGGCGTCACCTTCATGCTGAAAGAACCCCGTGACCCCAAGGCGGACGCCGTCCGCCCGCGGTTGGATCTGCGCCTCTCGGGGCAAAACGCCGTCGCGAAGATCGGCTGGGTCTTCAGCAGTTTCTGAGGCTCGTTTGCGCCACAGTGGCCCAAACTCGCTCGTGCGCTGATTAGAAGGCGCCGTCGAGCGTGACTTCACCAGTCACGCCGACTTGATACGAAGCCACGCGGCGCTCGAAGAAGTTCGTCAGCTCCTGCACGTCTTGCAGCTCCATGAACGAGAGCGGGTTCTTGGTGCCGTAGCGCTTGGGCATGTCCAGCTGCTGCAAGCGTTGGTCGGCAACGTATTCGAGGTATCCGCGCACGTCGCGCAGGGACAGACCAGCCAAGCCTTCGCCCAGCAAGTCTTCGGCGAACAGCGTCTCCGCCTCGACGGCCTCTTCCATCATTTGCACGACTTCGCGCTGCATGTCGGCGTCGAACAGCTCCGGCTCTTGCTCGCGCACTTGCTTGACGACCTCGAACGCGAACTGCATATGCGCGCTCTCGTCGCGGAACACCCAGTTGGTGCCGGTGGCCAGGCCGTGCAAAAGGCCGCGCGAGCGCAGGTAGTAAACGTATGCGAACGCCGCGAAGAAGAACAAACCTTCGACAGCCGCCGCGAACGTGATCAAGTTCATCAAGAACTGGCGGCGCTGCGCCCGCGTCTCGATGCGATTCATGTCTTGAATCGAGTCGATCCACTTGAAGCAGAACTCGCCCTTCTTGCGGATGGACGGGATGTTCTCGATGGCCGAGAACGCCTTGGCGCGCGAGTCCGGATCCGGAATGTAGGTGTCGAGCAGCGTCAGGTAAAACTGCACGTGCAGCGCTTCTTCGTACAGCTGGCGCGACAAGTACATGCGCGCTTCTGGCGCGTTGATGTGCTTGTACAGGTTGAGCACGAGGTTGTTCGAGACGATGCTGTCGCCCGTGGCGAAGAACGCTACCAGCCGCTCGATCAGGTGACGCTCGCGCGGGCCCAGCTTCTTCCTGATGTCGTCGACGTCGCTCGCGAAGTCGACTTCGTCCACCGTCCAAGAGTTCTTGATCGCGCTCTTGTACATGTCGAAGAAGCCCGGGTACTGCATGGGCCGAAGCGACAGGCACAGCCCTGGATCGAGCAATTTTTCGGGGCGACGATGCGAATTCACTGGCAAGCCTCGCAGCTCTCGGGGTTTTCGAGCGAGCACACGACTTTCTCGGTGTCGGTGTATTCCTTCTTCGCAGTCGGCGGAGGAGCGCTCGTCTTCTGAATGCGGGTCGCGGGGCGCGAGCGCAGGTAGTACGTGGTCTTGATGCCCTTTTTCCAGGCGTAGAAGTACATTGACGACAGCTGACCGATGTTCGGCGCTTCGCTGAACAAGTTGAGCGACTGGCTCTGGTCGATGAAGGCGCCCCGGTCGGCCGCCATGTCGATCAGCGAGCGCATCGGCAGCTCCCAGGCGGTGCGATACAAGGTGCGCAGGTTGTCCGGCAGATCCGTCAGGTTTTGCACGGAGCCTTCGGCGTGTTTCAGCTGATTGCGCGTCTCGTCCGTCCACAAGCCGAGCCGCACCAGGTCGTTCACCAGGTAGCGGTTCACCTGCAAGAACTCACCCGACAGCGTCTCGCGCTTGAACAGGTTGGAGACTTGCGGCTCGATGCACTCGTAGCAGCCCGCGATGGCCGCAATGGTCGCGGTTGGCGCGATGGCGATCAAGAGCGAGTTGCGCAAGCCAACTTGCATGATGCGGTCGCGCAGATCACTGAAGCGGGCCTTGCCCTCCGGCGTCACGCCCCAAGCGTCGAACTGTAGCTCGCCGCGGGCGGCGCGCGTCTCGAGGAACGCCGGGTGCGCTCCCTTCTCGGCGGCCAGGTCGCAAGACG
>JAYUYU010000012.1:0-3199 GCA_043752365.1 Myxococcales bacterium
TGGGCTGCTCGCTCCCAGTCCCGGCCACCCCGCCTGAGCCAGCAGCGCTCGCTTGGCCGACACCAGCCCCGCCCCCCGCGGCTGCACCGGCGGTAGGACTCGACTCGGAGCCTACGCCGCTGCACGCCGCCAGGACTCCGCAAGCGACGAGTGTCGCGATGCTTCTCGCCATCCGAACGCTTTGCCCGCGAGGCTTGCGCGACATTGCCGTGACGCTCAGCAAGCTGCTGGCCGCAGGGAATCTCATTCGTAGTGGCTCACATGAACCCGCTGACGCCGCCCTTGCAGAAGCTGGCAGTACCGAAGGCGGCAACGTCGGTGAAGCCGAGGGCGTGCAGGGTCGAAATCAAAACGTCATTGTGGGCAAAGTTGCTGCCGCCACGGCGGTCGCTCAGATCGTTCGTCTTCAGCACGCGCCCCGTTGCGACTCGGCCACCGCCGGACCCCGCCATGATGAACGAATGATTGCCATTGGAATGGTCCCAAGACTGAACGCTGCCATAGAGCGCAATACTCTGGTCGAGCAGATTTGTCTCACCCGCCGGGATCTCGCTCATGCCTACCAGTAGCCTTGCGTAAAACTCCATAATGCGGCTTTCGAGACGCACCATCCACAGATCGCCTTTCGGATCTTCGGCAGCACGGTGCCATAGGTCGTTGTGGTATTCGGTCTGTTCAGGCGTGGCCCGCAACGCCGCCGGAATGAGCTGGTCGCCATTCTCCCACAGGCCGGGCTTCATCCCCTGGCTACCCATGTGCCCGAGATGAAAGCCCATGACTGGCCGCAGTCCACAGCGCATCGTGGCGAGCAGCACGTCTTGCGTCAACTCGATGCGATCGAGGATGTTCTGCTGCTCCGCATTGCTGTCAGGCGTCTCAGCAGGCTCCGGCATGCGCACGCAATTTTTGCCGGGATCGACCGGTGTCGCCGACAGCTTGAGCTCGAGCTCGCGAAGCGCGGTCTCGTGCGCCTCGAGAGCCTGGCGCTGCTCGCCGGAGAGCACTTGGCTCAGCGCCAGCGTGTCCTGCCGCGTGCCGTCGAGAATGCTTTTGGTCAGTTGCCGGCGCTTTTCGGCGGTGAGCTCCTCGGGATTGGGGCCGCTTGTTACGGGTGGCAGTGAGCCGAACACTTCTTCCCAGGCTTTGCGTGGCGAAGCAACTTCATCCACGTACGTAACCCCTCCACCCGGTTGTCGGCGCCAGCTGATGCGGTCTCCGTTCTTGCTAACACCATCGTTGGGGCTGCGCGGTGGGCAGATGTTCAGCGGCGTGGTGTTCCATTTTTCGGCAACGTACCAGTCCAACGACTCGTTGGTCGCGGGCGCAACGCTGTCGTCACCCCGCAGCTCGGAGTACTCGAGCAAGCCGCCGCTGAACAACGTGACCGAAGAGTGATGCCAGTCCGCGGCATCGGAACCTGAAACCTGCGTGCGCATGGCCACCTGCTCGTACCCGCACAAGAAATTCAGCGATTGCTTGATCGGTTCCAGAGGTTTCAGCGCGTCGGGCAGAACGAGCCCACTCGCGCCGGTTTGGGGTACCCACAGCTCGGGGCGATTGTGCGGGTACATCGCCTGAGTCTTCGACATCAACAGGAAGCACGGTGGCGTCCTAACCTCGTCGGCCAAGGCACGCGCTGTGTCGACGAATGGTCTGAGCACTAAGTACGCGAGCGGCGAGAGCAAGAGAGATCGTCGGTTTCGGCGCCATCTTTCCATAATCGTGTTTCCAGTCGGTTAGTAGCGTGCGCTCGTTGTTTCGTCGGTCAGCAAGGCCAGAACCAGCGCGTTGACGTCGCCGTCTGCGATGAAGCGGCGACGCATGTCGCTCAGAGCCAAGCTCTCGGTCGGGTAGGCGCTCCGGCCCGTGAGCGCCGTGTGCAGTGAGGCCAAGAAGCATTCGCGCGCTTGTTCGGAGCTTCCGAGCAAGGCTCCGAGCTCCTGAGCGCCGGAAAACGGCGCGCCTGGGCCGTCCATGGTCGGGGGGTAGTACCCCGCGCCCGTGAGCGCCGCAGCGCCATCAGTAGGTGAAAATCGCCCGATCGCGTCATACTGTTCGAGGCCGAAGCCAAGGCCGTCAATGCTCTGGTGGCAGCCCTGACACCCCCCCGACGCATGCGCAGCGAGCCGCTCCCGCTGGGTTGCGTTTGGCCCAACTTGGACCGCTTCGAGCGGCGGAATGCCGGGGGGCGGCGCGCCAGTCGGGTTGCAAAGCAGCTTCTGCAGCACGAACACGCCGCGCTTCACCACGCCCGCTTCTTGAGTGCGGGCGAGCATCGAAAGCAGGGCGGCATTCGTCAAGATCCCCGAGCGCCGCTCCTGCGGGCTCGTCTGCAAAAGCTGAAAGCTTTCGGAAGCGGTCGTGAGCCCGTACAGCGGTGCGTTGAGCCTGTTCACCCAAACCTCGGAGCTCGTCATGAGGCGGGAGAACGAATCCGCTCCCCGCGTCGTGACCGCGTGCTGCAGGGTAAAGGTGAGCTCTTCGCCGGCCGCCGCGCGCACTTCCTCGGTAAATAGCGAGGCCAGCGCCGGGCTCTTCTGCGCGTCGAAAAGCTCGGTGAGATTTGCGTAGCGCTCCGCGACCCGCCGATACAGCCGTGTCGTCCGGGAGTCGCTCAAAAGCGCTGCGGCCGTGGCCCCACTATCAAGAGCGGCCGGACCTGCGAGCGCGTCGAGCGTGGCGGCGTCAGGCAGCGAGCTCCACAGGGCTAGAGTCCAGCGGGACAGCCTGAAATGAGACTCCTCGGGTGGAGTCGGAGCCTTTTCGGTAGGGAACAGGAAACCCGGAGCGAGCAGCAACGCTTTGACGACCGCTTCGTAACGCTCGGCTTCGGGTAGCCCCTCCGCCAAGGTGTAGTAGCCCTCGAAGCGCGCAAGCTCCGCTGGAGTGAGCTTGCGCTGCACCAACAGCTTGCCCACGCTCTCGGCGAGTGAACGAGCGCACGCGGCGCCGCTGAGGCTCTGGCTGGCACACTGCGTGGCCAGCGCTCCAGGCGGGGTGAGCGCTCGCTGCGCCACGGTGCTCGCGTAGTCCCAAACGCCCTTTACGTACTGGTTGGGGTCGAGACTGACGTCGACTGCGGAGCTCGACGGAATGCTGCCAAGGTCGCTCGCAGTCAACGTCACGGCGAACAGGTCGGTAGCGATGGCAGAGAGCTGACCCTTGGTCAGTCGAGCCAGCGGCCGCCGAGCATCGGGCG
>JAYUYU010000013.1:0-3193 GCA_043752365.1 Myxococcales bacterium
AGACCGACAAGATCAGCGCTTCGAACTTCTTGTAGAAGGCGGCGCGAATCACGGTGCCCTTGTCGGTCTTGGGGCAATCGTCGGCGGCGTCCGACGTCAAGACGCGGATCTGCTCGCGGGCGATTTTGGCATGAGCCTCGGCTTGGGCGTTTGCGGCGTCGATTGACGGTTGGACGAGCTTCAAATAGTCGTCCTCGGACAGCGAGTCGTAGCCCTTGGCGGGCACGATGATCAGACCGACCGAGACTTGGCCGACACCGAACACCACGGCCTCGGCCACGTGCTCGTCCGAGTGGACGGTGTGCTCGAATTGGACCGGATTCACCTTCTCGCCGCTGACCAGCACAATCCAGTCGTCGAGCCTGCCCACGTACTTGAAACGGTCGTCCTTGCTGGGGTGACGTACGAACAAGTCGCGCGTGGCGTAGCTGCCGTCAGGCTGATTCGAGGTGACTTTGCTCTTCCAACCGTCCGCAATCACGACCTCGAAGGCGTCGCCGTGCTGAGCCCAGCGTAGGTATGGCAAAAGCGCAGCTGGTGGCCGCAACCAGTTCCACTCTTTGTCGCCCGCCGGGCGCTGGCTGGTCATCAGCTGGCCGACCTCGGTAGCGCCGTAGTGCGAAACGAGGTTGACGCCGGCCTTGACCAACAAGTCGCCCAAGTCGTCCGGGCAGGCCGAGCCACCGAACATGACGACTTTGAACTGCTTGAGCAGCGCGACGCCTTCGTCGGTGGCCAGCAGCTTGAGTGCGTAGGGCACGCCGTAGAAGATTTCGAGCTCTTCGCCCAGGTGCTTGAACACCGCCGTCAGCTGACGCGCGCTGAGTGGCAGGTGCGGGTTGTAGAAGTACAGCACCTTACCGGCGTAGAGCGCGCGGTAGAACGACGAGATGCCGTGATTATGAAACAGCGGCAGGCTGATGAAGCCGCGCATGCCGAAGTTGTTGCTGGCGTTGTAGATGAAGCTTTTGTGTATGTTACGAATCGGCTTTGGAAAGCCCGTCGACCCGGACGAGTGCAAGATATTGCAGCTGGTGTTGGTTTCGAACTCCAGGTCTAGGTCGAGCGTGAGTTCGACAACGGGCCCGCGGCGGTAGTCGCCCAAGAGCAACGCTGGTTGGAGCCGATGCAGCGCGGCGACGCTGTCGACCTTGGCCTGGTGGTCAGGCGAATACACGATGTCGTGGCAGTTGGTCTTTTCGAGCAGGCTGCAAATGGCCTCGGCGCTCAACCTGGTCGAAAGGCACAAGACCGTGAAACCAAGCCGACCGAGCGCGAACTGCGCGACCAGGTAGTCCAGGTCGCTGACAGCCAACAGCGCGACTACGCGCTCGGGGCTGTTGCGCTCGCGGTTGCCGAACAGCTTGCGATAGTGGTGCGCGGCGCGCGTAGCATAAGCGTCGAGTTCAGCCGCGGTGTGGACCTCGTAGCTGTCCGGCTCGGCGGTCGTCGGGTACGCCGCGATGGGGGCGTCTGGGATGGATTTTGCCCGCTGTCGAAGCAGTTCGTCGAGCGTTCGCGGTTCTGGCGTGGTCGTGCCCATCGTCGGAGGAGCTTACCCAGTTCCGACCACGCGGCTGCCGACAACGTACGATTTCTTGATCGGTTTCGGCGCGTCTGGACACGCGACAAGCAGGGTTCACTCGTCGGCGTTCCGCCGTGGCAGCAGCAGCTGCCGATAGCGTTCAGCGTTGTTCAGCGCGTCGGGTAGCTCGGCGCATTGCGGCGCTTAACGGCGTCGATCGTGGCGAGCAAGGGTTTGACCTTCGCGCGCAGGCAGGCGTAGCAATCCTCGGTCTTTTTGGCACCGCAGCCGCGGCGCGAGTTGAGCTTGGCCAGTGGCGCGAGCGCGCGACGGTCACCAGCGCTGCGAGCTTGCGGCAGCGCCGCTTGAGTAGCCTCGCACGTCTCGGCGCCGCGCAAGTCGAGCGCCGCGGCCAGCGCGGGAGACACCGTCGGACGGACCTCGCGGCTGTACAAGAGCGAGCGCGCCAGCTCGGCGGTTCCGGCAGCGACGGGGCGGCTGGTCCAAACTTCGTAGAGCAGGTCCGAGCCGACCGGCGAGGGCGCGTGCGCCAGCGCAACAAGCGCAACCGAGGCGGTGTCCGGATCGGCCGCCAAGCGCAGCAACTGAGCTTGCACGGTCGCGTCCTTGGCGAGCTCTGGTTGCTCTTGCAGCTTACGCGAAAGAGCCTGGGCTTCCTCGCGCTTGTGCTCGGCGCGACCCTGGTTCACGAGCAACAGCTCTTCCACGCTGAGCGACGCGGGGGCTTTGCCTTCGAGCTCGGCGAGCGCCGCCTTGCTGAATTTGTGCTCGACTGCGGGCAGCGGAACAGCAACCTCGGCTGGAGGCGACGGGACGGCTGCGCTCGCAACGGCGCGCGGAGCGGCCGCTACCGCACTGGGCGCCGGTTGACCCGCGTACACGATGAGGATCAGCGACAACCCCAAGACCACGGGCAGCGCCACCATCCACAGCGCCGGGTAGCTGCGCGCAAGCTCGACCCATTGCGGGGGTACGGCGTTGACGAGGCGCGTGCGCGCGCCGGCTAGCCCCGCCACAGACGGCGGCGCCGCGAAGCTTGGCTGAGGGGGCGGCAGCGAAAGAGCGGACGGCAAGGCCGGAGGCGACGACGGACTAACCGGAAGTGGCGGAGGAAACGAGGGACTCGAAGGTCTCCTGGCCACGAGCGCCGCGGGTGCAACGGGGGCCGTGGCAACGACTTCCGGGGCGGCAGCGACTTCGAGCGCAATTTTTGGCTCCGAATCGGTCGCCGGCTCCGCAGCGGCTGCTGGCTCCGCAACGGCTGCTGGCTCTGCAGCGTCTGCTGGCTCTGCAGCGGCTACTGGCTCCGCAACGGCTGCTGGCTCAGCAACGGCTGGCTCCAAAGCGGCTGCTGGCTTCGAGGCGGCTGCTGGCTTTGAGGCGGCTGCTGGCTTTGAAGCGGCTGCTGGCTCGGACGCGGCGGCAGCTTCGAACGCCGCCACGGCTTCGGGGGCAGCTACGGCCTTCGGTGCAGAGGCTAACTCGGCTGAGGCCGCCCGTGGTTCGAGGGCCGGCGGCGGGGGAACGGCGGCCGCGGCTTCCTGCGCGACGGGAGCGGGAGCGGGAGCGGGAGCAACTGCCGGGGGTGACTCGGCGGCTCGCGCAACTACGGGGAGTGACACTGCGGCGGCTGGCGCGACGGCAGCT
>JAYUYU010000014.1:0-18786 GCA_043752365.1 Myxococcales bacterium
GGAGGCTTGGGATTTTTTCAAGGAATCACGCGCAGCTTGGATGCTCATGCTGCGGAAATCGCCCCCAGTTCGCGGCTCGTGGTGTTCGTGGTGGCCAACGGGCTGGAATGGAACCGCTCGCGCTCGGCAAAAGGCGCTCGGGAGAGGCCGGGGATCGCGCTTTAGACCTGACCGCGAGTCTGTCGGCGTTCGAGCCCCACAAGGCCGACATGCTGCTCGTCGAGGGATTGAGCAATCCGTTCGACCACGGCCTGCACGGCAGCGGGTTCGCGATGCTTTCGGTGATGCAGTCCGGCAACGAGGAGCTGCCCGGCGGGATCTCTTTCGACCGCTACATGGCGAGCCAGTTGGGCGCTCGAACGCCCTTCGATTCGATCAACCTGGCGACCGCCTTCAAGGGCAATGAAGCGCACCATCGCAGCGCGGATGGCGCAGGGCAGCCGTTCCCGGCCGAAAAAAGCCCGCTTGCCGCGTATAGCCGGCTCTTCGATAGGCTGGACAGCGCGGGCAGCGACGCCGCCAAGCGACGGCTCGAGCGCGACCAGAGCCTGCTCGACTTCGTTCGGGACGACGTGGGTCGATTGGCGAGCAGGCTCGGCTCGTTCGAAAAGCAGAAACTCAACCAATACACGGACTCGTTGCGCGATCTGGAACAACGCTTGCTCGCGGAGCAGGCGCTGACGCCAACGTGCACGAAGGGCGCGCCGCCCGCGGTGGGTGATGCGGGCAGCGACGATGACGAGCGCATGCTGGTCAGCGACGAGCTGATCGAGGCTCAGCTCGGAATCGGGTTCAACGCCTTGCTCTGCGGGCTAACCCGCGTCGCCACGATCAACTTCGGAAGCTCTTCGGGCGTTGTCTCCCACTACGGGTACCAGAAGCTCAACAACACGGGCTCACATCATAAGTACTGCCATGACGGAAACGACGCCGCTCTCATCGAGATAGACCAGTATGTTTACGGAAAAATCGCCAACTTTTGGGCAAAGCTCAAGTCCGTGCCGGAAGGAAACGGCAGCATGGCGGACAACACCATTGCCCTGGTAATCAACGACGGCGGAGGCAGACACCATGATGGCTGGAACGACATCCCCGTCATCACGCTCGGCAGCCTGGGTAAGCTCAAAACCGGACGCATGATCACCCTGGCAGGCACCGAGGCATCCTACGAAACCTACTTAGGGACTCGGGTCATTAGCGACCTCTACGTGGGAATTGCCAACGCCTTCGGCATTGAAACCAGCACGTTTGGTGACCCTGCTGTCTGCAAGGGCGCGCTGAGCGAGCTCTTAGGTTGAGCTGCGCATGCGGTACACGTCGCCATTCCAAAGCCGGAACGGAAGCTCACCGTTGACGAGTAGTTCGAAGCCGTGCTGCTCGGCCAGTACTCGCACGTCGTGTTGATCCCGCACGCGATCCCCTCGGTAAGAAAAACTCAGGATCAAGAACTCGCCGCCGGGACGTAACACGCGCGCCGCTTCTCGAAACATAGTGACGGCGAGCTCCCAGCCTGCCTGCACGACGTAAGGAAAGCTATCCACTGCAAGCACCAGATCGAAAGACGAGACCGCGAGCGGCTGAAGGTCGAGGCCCGTAGACAGCGCAATGCTCACATTGGGCAGGGCGGCGGTGTGGCGTTGAGCGGCCGCAACCATCTCACCGGACACATCAATGCCGTGGATGTGCCGGACTTCGCCGGCCAGCGCCACTTCCATGCGCCCGGCGCCACAACCCAGATCGAGAACCGCGTGCTGCGGCGTAAGCAAAGCGTAACTCCGCAGCAGATCGACGATTTCGGTGGTTGCGACCAACAACAGTTCCGGGCTGCCCAGCGAATACAAGGCAACGCTAGCGGTCTCGGACTGCCGTACCGACCAGTCGAAGAGCTTTCGACAGAACGCGACGCCTTCGTCAACCGACCCACCCTGGGGAGGGCAATCGACCCCTGACTGGAGCATCGCCACGATCCGCCGGCATCCGCTTTCATGCTGATTGAACAGCTCGCTCAGCGCCAGCGTCCGGCTGGAGCGGCCGCCGAGCTCGTTGACGAAGGCGCCGACCGTATCAGCATCTTGCGTCAGCATGAGCAGCTCCATGAGCGCCATGGCCGGCGATATCTCGCCGGCTTCGCAACGCCTTACGACCTCGTGTGTCGACTCCATCGCCATTCTCAGCTGCCCAAAACGGCGCGTGCCAAGCGTGTACGGTAGCCCACTGGGCACGCGACGCCAGGTTTCAGGCTGCTGTGGCCTGGTTGTCGTGACTCGCTCTGGTAACTTTTACCTATTAGCCCCGCGCCAGTGACGTGCGATATCCGCACCGTCATGGATGAGCTGTATTGTCCCTTCCCCTCCGGCCTGAACCCGGAAACAGAGCACGCCCACCGCGAAACGAGCGAGTGGGCGCGCCGTTTCGAACTGATCAACAGCGCCGACAGCGAGTGGCAGCTCGAACATTCCCAGTTCTCTTGGCTGGTAGGCAGGTTCTTTCCGTTTGCAGCCCGCCGCGAGCTGCAACTGATCTCGGATTTTACGAGCTGGCTGTTTTGGCACGACGACTTATGTGATGAGACAAGCCTCGGGAAAGACCCAAGGGCATTGGGGAGCCGCTTCGACCAATTGGCCAGCACCTTTGCTCGTCGGAGTTCGCCGCATCCGGGACACGCTTTCGACCTTGCCCTGGCTGACTTGCGTGATCGCTTCGAGAGCGCGGCGCCGTCCGTCGCCTGGTTGTCACGGTTCGCAAGCTCGATGCGCGACTATTTCGACGCCTGCGTTTGGGAGGCCTCGAACCGTGATAGCGGCGCCAAGCCTTCGACGAACGTATTCATTTGCATGCGGCGGAAGGCCAGCGGCATGTGTATGTACGTCGACTTTTTGGAGCTCATCGCGCAGAAGGAGCTGCCGTTGGTAGTGCGTGCACACCGCGACGTGCAGCGACTGGCACGGATCACCAACAACGTAGCCAGCTGGCACAATGACCTGTTCTCGATCGCGAAAGAGCAGGCGCAGGGGGACGTGCACAATTTGGCGCTGGCATTGGCTCACGAACAGCAGCTCGACGTCGCAGCAGCCAAACGGTTGACAGTGGCCCTGTGCAACAAAGAAGTCGCCACGTTCGAAGCGCTGCGTTCAGCTCTGCCCGCCTTCGAGCCCGAAGTCGACCAGGACTTGCGCGTATTCGTCGCCGCGTTGGGCTCCATGATGCGCGGCAACTTGGACTGGTCGCTTGCCACCCAGCGCTACGGGGGCGGGGTCAACGCCGTCCGCGCAGCGGTCACGGCCGCCTGAACGTGTCGGCCGCTTCCCACCCCGCCCCAGAAATCAAATAACGACCAGGCGCTCGCGCAAGCCGGCGGCTCGACGCGCATCGCCCAGCATCAATCAATCCCTGGAGTTCGCGCCTACGGGCTGTCGGCTTGCGCGGTCGTCGGGCTGATGGGGTCGCCACGGCGCGCGAACGCGGAGCAAACCTCTTAGGTCGATCGGACTATATGGTCCGGGCGCGCTTTGGGAGATGATTCAGGGAGCATCATGCAAAATCGACTCGCTGGCGTTGCTGCCCGTTCCTGCTTCGTCGCCCTGCTAGGTGGACCGGCGCTCGCGCTGGCCGATGGCGACGAAAGCCACGGGCTGAGCTATCGCGACTCCGGGCCGGGCCTGGGGCTAGCAACGACCGGCGTGGGGCTGGCTGGACGACGGGACGTGTCCGCGGACGTACCTTCCCTCAAGGCGAACCTCGTGCTTACGACCGTGCCTGCCGGTGCGACGGTGGAGCGCGCGTTTCTCTACTGGGTGACGTATGGCGCGGGCGACGCGACCGTATCTCTTCAGGGTGATTCCGTCACGGGTGCGCTGGCTGGCACCTCGGCGAATACTTGCTGGGAGGACGAGCCTTGGAATGCCGCGGGAGTCAACCGGACCTACCGCGCGGACGTGACCGACATCGTAGCCGGCAATGGCAGCTACGCCATCGCCGGCTACCCCAGCGCCGCGAAGACCGGCGACTCACAAGGCGCGTCGCTGGTGGTCGTGTACAGCGATCCCTCGAGCGATCAGACGGGTGAAATTCTGCTTCACGACGGCGCCGCAACGCTGCGTGCTTTTCAACCGTTTTTGTTCACCATGGTTGCCCCTACACCCGGCAACGTCCTGTCGGCCGAGCTGTACTTGGGCGCTGGCGACGGCCAAAGCGACCTGCCAGACGGGCTCATGACCGTCTCCAGCATCGGCATCGAGCCTCCCACCGGCGGCCGGTTCAGCGCGACCGACGGCATGTTTTGGGACGATATCTCGATCGACGTCATGCCTCAGATCGCCCTCAACGGCGAAGGTATCAAGGTTCGCTACGGCTTCACGGACGACTGCATCGTGTGGGCGTACCACGCGCTAGTCGTACGCACGGAGATTGACGACGCGGACGACGACGGCGTGCACGACCCGGCCGACAATTGCCCGGGGCTGAAGAACACCACTCAAGCCGACGAGGACGCAGACGGTGCGGGTGATCCGTGCGACGTCTGCCCCAAGGAGGCGAACCCGAGCCAGATCGACTTCGATGGCGATGGCTTCGGCGACCTCTGTGACACCTGCATTGAGGTAGCTGACCCGGCGCAGGGCAACTACGACGAAGACCAATATGGCGACGCCTGTGACAACTGTCCCTGCATTGCGAACAACGGGCAGGGCGACCTCAACGCCGACGGCGTCGGCAACGCCTGTGATCCGGCTTCGGGCGGCGACGACCAAGCATGTAACCTGACCCGCCCCGGCGGCGACTCAGGCGCGGGCGGCCTTGCGACGGGCGTCGGCGGAAGTGGCGAAGCAACCGGCGGGACCGGCGACACGCTGGGCGAAGCCGGGGAGCCGTCGGACACGGGCACGGGCGTCGGCACCGGTAAGGGCGGCAAGGGCAGCACGCCCTCGGGCGGCCAGGGAAACGACGCCCAGGGCGGGCAAGATGGCAGCGACGGCCGCGCCTCCGCGCGCGACGTTGGTGGCTGCGGCTGCAACGTTCCCGCGAGCGCGCCAACGCCCCTGGCATTGGCGGCGTTCGCGACGGCCCTCGCCTGGTTGCGCCGTCGCCCTGGCCGGAGCCCCAGGCTCGCTCGTCGATTCGCAGCTTTAGTTAACAAGAACTGACCCGAGCCGCACTGCAGCGTCGGCAAGTTGTCGCGGCTCCGCAGGTAAGGCGGGCGGTTGCGGCGCCCAGGCTACGTCTGTGGCCATGCCGACCGAATGCCTCGCCGACGCTAATCGCCGCCCCCGTTTGAACACTTCTGGGGGCCGCGGGCACAGCTGGCCAGAACACGAAGATCGGGGCGCTCACTCCCTCCGCTTGGGCGGCCATGGGGCGACGCGTCCCTTTGCTTAAAAGTCGCGCCTGGCGCGGGAGGATTGTCATGAAAAAATCAACTGGTGGGTTCATCGTGTGTCTGCTCGGTTTGGCGGCGTGCAACTTCGAGCACTATGAGGACTGCAACGGCGACGAATTGGACATCGGCGACGATGACGCTCTCGGGGGCAGCTTTAACAGCATCGCCGGCTCGAGCTGGAGCGGTGCTTGGGCTGGCGAAGCGGGCTCGACGTCGAGCACAGGCGCTCAGGCGGGCAGCAGCGGTGCTCAGGGCGGCGCAGGCGGCAGCGGCGCCGCACCCGTCGTGCCCGCCGACTCGTGCGATGCGGAACGCGACTGTGACCCAGGCTACAACTGCAACTTCGACTCACACGAGTGCCAACCCGCCGCCGAGGAAACCTGTGGCGAGCTCACTACCGAAGTCGCGTGTAGCCACCGCAGCGACTGCACGCCCATTTATGGCGGCACTAACTGCAGCTGCGGGCAAGACTGCGAATGCCACGGCGGCGAGCCCGGCTGCGTCTGCGAAAGCTTTCAGTTCTTCGTTTGCCAGTCGGCCGAATAGCGCCTGCCACGTGCCGACCCCGCCCGTCCGACGTCGGCACGCGCGTTGCTGGTAGGTTGTGGCATGCGCGTGTTTTGGCTGCTGGCGCTGGCGGTTTGGAGTGAACCTGGGCCGGCGGCAGCGCAGTCGCCACCCCAAGGCTCACCGGGTGTTGCTGCAGCGCAACACTCGGCTGAGCCCGCCGAACTACCAGCGCCGTACAACGGCTGGGCGGAGCGGCCGTTCGCCCTCGACGCCAATCTTGGGGTTGCGGCGCCGTTGGGCAACCTCGGCGTGTCGCTCGAGTACGCTCCTGTCGGCTGGGTATCGCTTGCGGCTGGGGTGGGAACGAACCTCGAGGGGCCGCAGCTCGCGGCCCTGCTGAGACTGCGCTTCACGCCCAACAAGCCGTCTTCGTTGTTCGCCGGCGGCGGCTACTCACGCGGCCCCCACGCGCAGAGCTTGGCCACCCGCTACGGCACGCTGAGCCTGGCAGAGGGCTTCGCGGAATCACAAGGCGACCGCCCCAAGACGCCCTCACGCAGCTGGGCGCGCGCGGACTGGGCGAACTTCGAGCTCGGTGGTGAGACGCGACCGAAAAGCGGCTTCGATGGCCGCGGCTTCTTCGGCGTCGCCGTACTGCTCAACCCGCGCGACAACCAGGTCCGCCAGCGCAGCGCCAGCAATCCGCCGCCCCCGCTCGACGTAGTGCCGTTCGTCTTGTACTTCGGCACGGCTCTGGGCTTCTCACTGTAAGCAAGACTCAGCAGACGGGTGAAGCGGTGAAGCGCTGAACTAGGCCCACAAAACGCGGAAGGCGCAGCCAGACTCACGTCCGACTACGCCTTCACGGCACCGTGACGGACTTCAGCCCGCTGCGGCTTTGGCGGCCTTCTTGGCCGGCTTCTTTTCGGAAGCTTCGCTCTTCTTGGCGGCCTTCTTGGCCGGCTTCTCGGCGCCTTCGGCTTTCACCTTCTTGACGCCGGGCTTGTGGGGCTCGCCCGCCTCCACCACCCACTCGATCAAGGCCATCGGGGCGTTGTCGCCACGACGGTGACCGAGCTTGATGATGCGGGTGTAGCCGCCCGGACGGCCCTTGAAGCGGCGCGCCAGGTCCAGGAACACCTTCTCGACGAGATCGATCTTCACGTCCTCGCCGGACTGCTTGACCACCCCGAAGCGGCGGAGAAAGCGTCCCATGTGGGCCTGGGCAGCATGACGCTTCGCCTTGTCGGCGTCGCTCAGCTTGTCCTGTGGGGTGTAGGCCACCTCGCCCAAACGGACGGCGTGAGTGATGAGTCGCTCGGCCACCCGCTTCAGCTCTTTGGCCTTGGCGTCAGTGGTTTCGATGCGCTCGTGCGCCACCAGGTTCGCGGTCAGCGCGCGGAACATCGCCTTGCGGTGGCTGGTGTTGCGGCTGAACTGCCGCCCGGCATTACGGTGCCTCATCGTACGATTCCTTGAGTCTTAGCCCTGAGCCTGCTGAGCTTTCCAACGCTCAAGCATGCCGGGCCAGTTGTCGAACTTCATGCCGAGACCCAAGCCCATCGTGGACAAGATCTCTTTGATTTCTTTGAGCGACTTGCGACCAAAGTTCTTGGTCTTGAGCATGTCTTGCTCGGTCTTCTGAACCAGCTCACCAATTAGGGTGATGTTGGCGTTCTGCAGGCAGTTCGCCGAACGAACCGAAAGCTCCAGCTCGTCGACCGAGCGGAACAGGTTCTCGTTCAGCGGCTCGTCGTCGCCGCCAGCCACGTGGTAGCTCGTCTCTTCGCTCTCCTCGAAGTTGATCCAGATGGAGAGCTGCTCCTTCAAGATCTTCGCGGCGAACGCGACGGCGTCGACCGGGCGCACCGCGCCGTTGGTCCACACCTCGAGCACCAGCTTGTCGTAGTCGGTGACCTGACCGACGCGCGCGTTCTGCACGGTGTAGTTCACCTTGCGGATCGGCGAAAACAGCGCATCGATCGGGATCGTGCCGATCGACATGGTCGGGCTCTTGTTGCGCTCTGCCGAGACGTAGCCGCGGCCCACATTGACCGTGAGCTCCATCGACAACGGGCCCTTCTTGTCGAGCGTCGCGATTTGGTGCGTGGGGTTCAGCACGGTCAGGCCGTCGACGACCTTGATGTCACCAGCGAGAACGGGGCCGGGGCCCTCTTTCTCGAGACGCACGGTGTACGTCTTGGGCGACTCCGCCTTGAACACGACCTCTTTGAGGTTGAGAATGATGTCCGTCACGTCTTCGACGACGTCCGGAATCGTGGTGAACTCGTGCAGCGCGCCCTCGAGCTTGACGGCCGTAATCGCCGCACCCTGAAGCGAAGCGAGCAGCACGCGACGCAGCGAGTTGCCGATCGTGATGCCGAAACCGCGCTCGAGCGGTTCGCAAGTGAACTTGCCGTAGATCTCGTTGTTCGACTCGGGGTCGAGCGTGATCGCCTTCGGACGAATCAGGTCGCGCCAGTTACGGCTCATCATTTGCGTTACCATACGGTGCTCACTTTCTTGGGTTCAGGGTTTGCGCGACCGTCCCGAGTCGTGAGGGATCCAGCTCCACTCATCGACTCCGCGGCCTGCCCGCACTGCAGCAGACTAGAAACTATTAGCGCGAGTAATACTCGACGACGTACTGCTCACGAACGCTCGGCTCGTTCATTTCGTCACGTACCGGCATGCCCTTGAACGTGCCGGAGAACGTCTCCTTGTCGACTTCGATCCAGCTTGCCTGCTGGCGATTGCCGGCGGCGGCCAAGGCGGCAGCGATGAACGGAATCTTCCGCGCTGCTTCCTCGATCTCGATCTTGTCGTTGGGGCTGACTACGAAGCTCGGAATGTTGACGTACTTGCCGTTCACCTTGACGTGCATGTGGCGCACGAGCTGGCGAGCCTGGGCGCGGCTGGAAGCCAAGCCCATGCGCAGTACGACGTTGTCTAGGCGGCGCTCGATGAGCCCCAGCATCTCTTCACCGGTGCGGCCCTTGAGGTGGGTCGCTTGCACGTAGTAACCGGCGAACTGCTTCTCGAGCAGGCCGTAGATACGACGCATCTTTTGCTTTTCGCGCAGGCGCAGACCGTACTCGCTGAGCTTGATGCGGGCCTGGCCGTGCTGGCCTGGCGGGTAGGGACGACGGCTGACCGCGCACTTCTCCGTGAAGCAACGCTCGCCCTTGAGATAGAGCTTTCCGCCTTCACGACGGCAAAGCTTGCACACTGCACCAATATACCGAGCCATCTTCTTGTCCTCTTACACGCGACGGCGCTTGGGCGGCCGGCAACCGTTGTGGGGGATCGGCGTCACGTCGCGAATGAGCGTGACCTTGAAACCAGCTTGCTGAAGGGCACGCAACGCCGACTCACGGCCAGAGCCGGGACCCTTCACGAACACCGCAACCGAGCGGAGCCCGTGCTCCTGCGCGCGACGCGACGCTTCTTCGGCGGCCAGCTGCGCCGCGAACGGCGTGCTCTTGCGCGAACCCTTGAAGCCGCGCGAACCCGCACTGGCCCAAGAGATGACCGCACCGTTTACGTCGGTGATGGTCACGATGGTGTTGTTGAAGGTCGACTGGATGTGGACGATGCCCGTGTAGATGTTCTTTTTGACGACCTTCTTGGCGGGGCGGCCCTTGGTCGTACCTGTCGATGCTGTTGCCATTTAGCTGGGTGCTCCCCTTAGGCCCGACGCCCAAGGTTCTTGCGCGGACCCTTGCGAGTGCGAGCGTTGGTGCGGGTACGCTGACCGCGCACCGGAAGGGACCTGCGGTGACGGAGGCCGCGGTAGCAGCCGAGATCCATCAAGCGCTTGATGGCCTGCTGTACTTCGCGGCGCGCGTCGCCTTCGACCTTGATCGAAGCTTCGATGGCCTCGCGGATGGCCTTGACGTCGGCCTCGGTCAACTCGTCGACCTTGCGCGACCCGGGCACGTTCGCCGTCTTGCAGATGGCTCGCGCCGTCGAAGGGCCAATGCCGTAAATGTAAGGGAGAGCAAAGGCAATCGCCTTGCGACGGGGAAGATCAACACCTGCAATACGTGCCATGTTCTATTAACCTTGACGCTGCTTGTGACGCGGGTTGTCGCAGATGATGCGCAGCACACCGCGGCGCTTCACGATCTTGCACTTCTCACAGATTTTCTTGACGCTGGGTCGGACCTTCATGACGTGCCTCAAATCGTTTCGGTGATTTGACCGCGGTTTGGATCGAACTCGGAAAGTTTGACGCTGACTCGGGTTCCGCTGATCAGCCTTACGACTGCGTGACGGAGTGCGGGAGCTACCCCCGCGCGAACCCTTCGACCATCGTCGAGGCGAACCCCGAACATTGCGCTCGGTAGAACCTCTTCGATGATGCCGGCTTCAGTCTTGTCCTTCGTTACGATCCTCCGTGTCACTCTCCGGCTCAGCCGGCAATCTGGGAAAGCATTCGAGCCGTAACCTCTTTGGGAGATCCGACTCCATCGACGCGGCGCAGAACGCCGAGTTTTTCGTAGTGCGGAAGCAGAGCCGCTGTCTGCGCATCGTATGCATCGAGGCGCTTGGTAACGGTTGCTTCCTGGTCGTCGGCCCGGTGTTCGAGTTCGGCGTCCAGGGGCGGCGGACTGTACTTGAGGTGGTAGATTTGTCCAGTCCGTTTGTCCGTTCGGCGGAGCGTGGCGCGCTCCATCAAAAGGTCCCGGGGAACGTCGATTTGGACAATGAAGTCGACCCCGTGGGTCGGTGGGGCCCCAGCCCCACCTCCGGACTTAGCTAGACGTTTGAGCAGCGCGTCGAGCGCCTCGGCCTGGGCCACCGTGCGGGGGAATCCGTCCAGGATGAAACCCGGTTTGGCGTCCGCGAGCTGAAGCCGCTCTTCTACGAGGCCAATCACGACCGCGTCGGGCACCAGCTGACCGGCGTCCATGAACGTGGCGGCTTCTTTACCAAGCGCCGTGCCGTCTTTCAGCGCGGCGCGCAGCATGTCGCCGGTCGAGATTTTCGGGACACCGAACTGCTCGCACAGCACCGCCGCTTGCGTGCCTTTGCCGCTGGCCGGAGCTCCAAGCAAGATCAGCTTCACGCCCCACGCTCCGAGCTGTCAGCAAACCCGCTCGACAAGTTCGGTGTTTGGGCGAGGCTTTCGCGAGCACAGAAGCGGAGCGTACTTGAGTACGTGAGCATCGGCGCGCAGCGAAAACGAAGCCCAAACCCGAAATCGGCGGGCGTGCTTTCAGGTAGCCGAGAAGCCATCACGCAGGCCTCCGCCCAGAGAGGCGAGTCATGCGCGGGCCGGTCAGGCCCTCGTAGCTGCGGGTGATGAGGTGCGCTTCAATCTGGTTCACCGTCTCGAGCGCGACGCCCACGACGATGATCAAGCTGGTGCCGCCGAACTGAAACGGGATGCGGAGGGACTGCGCGACTACGGCTGGAACCACGCAGATGGCCGCGATGTAAATCGCACCGCCAGTGGTCAAGCGAGTCAGCACGCGATCGATATACTCCGCCGTTTGGCGACCCGGGCGAATGCCAGGGATGTTCGCCTGCTGCTTCTTGAGGTTGTCGGCCACGTCCACCGGTTGGAACGTCACCGCCGTGTAGAAGAAGGCGAAGAAGATGATCAAGGTCGCGAACAGCGTGTGGAACAGCCAGTCACCGCGGTTGAGCAGCGAGCTGAACACCTGCATGCCGGGGATGTTCATGTTGGCCAAGGTGGCCGGGAACATCAGCAAGCTGGAGGCGAAGATCGGCGGAATCATGCTCGCCATATTCACCTTCAGCGGCAAATGCGCGGTCTGCCCCCCGTAGACTCGTCTGCCGACTTGGCGTCGCGAGTACTGGATGGGAATCTGACGCTGCGCGCGCTCGAAGAATACGACGATGGCGATGCTGATCAGGAGTACGCCGAGCAAGATGGCGATGGTGAGCGGCTGGATGTCGCCGCCGGTGCTCTGCCAGTAACTGGCGACGCCACTGGGGATGCCGCTGACGATACTGGCGAAGATGATCATCGACGTGCCGTTGCCGATGCCACGCTCCGTCGCCTGCTCACCCAACCACATCAACAGCGAGGCGCCGGTCGTCAGCGTGAGGATCGTCAGGAGCCGAAAACCCCAACCCGGCGTCGTCACGACGTCGCCGTTGCGACCGCCGCCGATGTCGGAGTTGTTCATGCCCTCGAGCATCATGGCGACGCCGAACGACTGAAAGCACGAGAGCGCAACGGCGCCGTAGCGCGTCCACTGCTCGAGCTTGCGACGACCCGCCTCGCCCTCCTTCTTGAGCTCTTCGACCTGCTTACTCACCAGGCCCATCAGCTGCATGATGATGCTGGCTGACACGTACGGCATGATGCCGAGCGCGAAGATGGACAGGTTGGCGAGCGCGCCACCCGAGAACAAATTGAGCAGGCCGAGGATGCCGCCCTGGCCCTTAACGACCTGGTGCATCACGACGCGGTCGACCCCGGGGGTCGTGACGAACACGCCCACGCGGTAAATGGCGATGACGATCAGCGTGAAGATGATCCGGCGCCGAAGCTCCGGCACCTTGCCAATGTTCGAAAAGCCAGCGAGAGCAGCCATGGGCTCAGCTCAGCTCGCGGAAGCGGTCTTCGGCGGTACAGTGGTTTCGAGCACGACGGCCTTGCCGCCGAGTTTCTCGATTTTGGCGGTGGCCGACGCGCTGAACGCGTGCGCCTCGATGGTCAGCTTCTTGGTCAGCTCACCGTCGCCGAGGATCTTGATGCGGGCGCCGCGACCCTGGACCAAGCGAGACGCGCGGAGCGTTGCCTCGTTGACCACGGAACCGGCGTCGAAGCGCTCCAGATCAGCCAGGTTCAGGGCAACCGTGAAGACAGGGAACGGGACATTGAAGCCGCGCTTGGGCAAGCGACGCTGAATTGGCGTCTGACCACCCTGGAAGTGCAGCTTGCCGAAGTTGCCGCCATGGCGCTTCTTCTGGCCCTTGGTGCCCTTGCCGCAGGTCTTACCGAGGCCAGAGCCAACACCGCGGCCGAGGCGCTTGGCGACCTTGACCGAACCGGGCGACGGGGTGAGGCGAGCGAGAATCGTGCTCATGACTTCTTCTCCTCCACCTTAACGAGGTGGAGCACTTTCTTGATCATCCCGCGGAACGACGGAGTGTTGTCCACGGTCACGCTCGAACCCATGCCGCGCAGGCCGAGGCCCTTGATCACGGCGCGGGTCGTGTGGGGACGCGCGATGGTGCTGACAGTCTGGGTAACGAGCAGCTTGATCATCGGGTAGCTCCAGCGGTGCTGACAACCTTGCCAGAAGACACGATTGACGAGGCCTCGCCAGCGTGGCTGGCGACGGCGGCGACCGAGTAGTCGACCATGATTTCGTCGATCGATTTCTCACGAGCCGCGGCGACCTTCTCGGGCGCACGCAGCATTTGCAGGGCGGCGATGGTGGCGTTGACGACGTTGTGCTTGTTGGTCGTGCCGAGGCACTTGCTCAAGATGTCGTGGATGCCAGCAGACTCGACGACAGCGCGGACGGCGCCACCGGCGATGACGCCCGTTCCGGGTGATGCCGGACGGAGCAGCACGCGCCCGGCACCGAAGTGACCGATGACGTCGTGCGGGACCGTGGAGCCGATCATCGGCACCTTGAACATGTTCTTGCGAGCTTGGTCGTTGCCCTTGCGAATCGCCTCGGGCACTTCGTTGGCTTTGCCGAGACCGACACCGACATGACCGGACTCGTCGCCCACCACTACCAGCGCGCTGAAGCTGAAGCGGCGACCGCCCTTCACGACCTTCGCAACGCGGTTGATGTGAATGACGCGCTCTTTGAGCTTTTCTTCGTCGATATTTTCGATGGCCATGGTGTCCTCAGAACTTGAGACCGGCTTCGCGCGCCGCGTCGGCCAGAGCCTTGATGCGGCCGTGGTACAGGTAGCCGTTGCGATCGAAAACGACCTGTTCGATCTTCTTCTCGAGGCAGATCTTCGCGATCAACGCGCCGACCTTCTTCGCAGAATCGGTCTTGTTGTCTTCGCCCAGCGTGTTCTTCAGGTCGCCCGAGAGCGTCGAAGCCGCTGCCAGCGTCTTGCCGTCGTCGTCGACGACGACCTGCGCGTAGATGTGACGACCGGTGCGAAACACGCTCAAGCGCGGACGCTCGTTCGTGCCACTGATCTTGCTGCGAATGCGGAGCTTGCGGCGCTCCCGACCCGTGAGCTTGGCCATGCTTACTTACCCTTGCCCTTGGCCGCTTTGCCGGCCTTGCGACGGATGTTCTCGCCGCGGTAACGGATGCCCTTGCCGCCGTAGGGTTCTGGCGGACGAAGGTCGCGAATGCTCGCGGCGAGCTGCCCGAGCGCCGCCTTGTCAGCGGAGTTGAGCACGAGCTGCGTGCCCTTGGAGTCAGGCGGCACGACGGCCGTGATGCCGGCGGGCACTGCCACGTTCGTGGGGTGCGAGAAGCCGAGCGCGAGCGTAATGAACTTGCCCTTGATCTCGGCGCGATAGCCGGTGCCGACGAGCTCGAGCACCTTCTCGTAGCCTTCGGCCGAGCCCTTGACGGCGCTCGCGAAGAGCGCGCGCGCCAGACCTTGCAGGCGTGCGCCGTCGCGACCCGGAGCCGAGCTCGTAAAGCTGATGGCGTCGCCATCCTTCTTTGCGAGCACGTGACCCGGAATCGGCACCGACATTTTGCCCTTGGGGCCTTGGACTTCGAGCCTCACGTCGGAGATGTTGACGGTCACACCCTTGGGTATGTTGACCGGACGCTTGCCGACGCGCGACAGACGAACTTCGGGGGTAGCGGCTGCAGTTGCGGTAGCCATCACCACACCTCACACAGCAGCTCGCCGCCGAGCTTCTGGCGACGCGCTTCTTTGTCGGACATGAGGCCGTGCGAGGTGCTCAGGATCGAGATCCCGAGACCCGAGAGCACGCGCGGGATTTCGTGGTGGCCCACGTACACGCGACGGCCGGGGCGCGACACGCGACGAATGCCTTGGAAGGCGCTCGTGCGCTCGTTGCTACCCGTCGACGAGTACTTGAGCACGATGGTCAGAGTCTGGTGCTTCTGCGGGCCCCACTCCTCTTGGCGGACGTCGGCAACGTAGCCTTCGGCCTTGAGGAGCTCAGCCACGCTCTTTTTGAGCTTGCTGGCGGGGAGCCGGGTTAGCTCGTGGCGTGCCATGGCAGCGTTACGAATACGCGCCAGCAGATCGGCAATCGGATCGGTCATCATGGGATCACCAGCTCGACTTGGTTACGCCCGGAATCTCGCCCTTGAGGGAGAGGAGGCGGAAGCACATGCGGCACAGGGCGAAATCGCGGTAGACCGCGCGTGACCGACCGCAAACTTTGCAGCGATTCACGATACGAGTCGAAAACTTCGCGGGACGGTTGGCTTTGGCCCACTGAGAAGCGCGTGCCATTTAGCTGCTCCTGAACGGCATGCCGAGGTTGGCGAGAAGCTCTTTTGCTTCTTCGTCGGTTCCGGCGGTTGTAACGAAAGTAATGTTCATGCCCTTGACCTTCTCGACCTTGTCGAAGTCGATCTCGGGGAAAACGATTTGTTCTTTGAGGCCGAGCGTGTAGTTGCCCGAGCCGTCGAAAGCCTTGGGGCTGGTGCCGCGGAAGTCGCGGACGCGCGGGAGGCTCAACGTGACCAAGCGGTCCAGGAACTCCCACATCCGCTCGCGACGTAGCGTGACTTTGGCGCCGATTGGCATGCCTTCACGCAGCTTGAAAGTCGCAATCGACTTTTTGGCTTTCGTGACGACCGGCTTTTGACCGGTGATCTGCGTCAGCTCGCCGACGGCAGCGTCGATCAGCTTCGGGTTCCCGACGGCTTCGCCGAGGCCCATGTTGAGGACGATGCTCTTTAGGCGCGGCACCTGCATCACGTTGGTGTAGCCAAAACGCTTCATCAGCGTCGGGACGATTTCCTTCGTGTACTTTTCGCGGAGCCGCGGGTTGGGGGTGACGCTAGCGCTGGTGTCGGACATGGCTCAGCTCTCCTTCGCGACGGCCAGCACCGCGCCGCTCTTGGCGATGCGCTGCTTTTTGTCGCCTTCGACCTTGGCGCGAACGCGCGTCGGTTTGCCGGATTCGGGATCGACCGGCATGACGTGCGAGACGGGCAGCGGAGCTTCGACCTGCAAGATGCCGCCGCCGCGTTGCGGGGTGGCCTTGAGGTGACGCTTCACCGTGTTGACGCCTTCGACGACGACGCGGGTCTTGTCACGGAGCAATTTCGCGACCTTGCCGCGCTTGCCCTTGTCGTTGCCGCGAACGACGATCACTTCAGTGCCTACTACGAGGCGGTTCATCACAGCACCTCCGGAGCAAGCGAGATGATCTTCATGAACTTCTTGCTGCGCAGCTCGCGAGCAACGGGTCCAAAAATTCGGGTTCCGACCGGCTCCGACTGAGCGTTGATCAAGACGGCGCTGTTATCGTCGAACTTGATGTAGCTGCCATCGACGCGGCGGCACTCACGGGCGGTGCGAACGACGACGGCCTTGGCCGTATCGCCCTTCTTCACCTTGCTGCCCGGCAATGCTTCTTTGATGGCGACCACGATGATGTCGCCGACGTGCGCGTAACGACGACGCGAGCCGCCCAGTACCTTGATGCACTGTACGCGCTTGGCGCCGGAGTTATCGGCCACGTTCAGGAAGGATAGCGTCTGGATCATTTGACGCTGAGCTCCGAGGCAGGGCGGTTGATCAGGCGCGTCACGATGAAGCGCTTCTCAGCCGACAGCGGACGGTGTTCTTGGATCTCGACGCGATCACCAGTCTTGTACTGGTTGGTCTCGTCGTGGGCCTTGTACTTCTTCTTCACGCGCACGTACTTTTTGTACATGGTGTCGCGCTTGAAGCGCACGACCTCGACCACCACCGTCTTGTTCATCTTGTCGCTCGAGATGCGACCGATGAGCTTGCGGCGATAGACGGGCGAACCCTTGTTTGCTTCCGTCTCGCTCACGACTCGGCTCCTTTGGCAGCACGCTCGCCGAGCAGAAGCTCGATGCGCGCGATGTCCTTGCGGGTCTTGTTGATCAAGCTCGTGTCGTCGAGCTGACCCGTGAAGTTCTTCATCTTGTGAGAGAACAGGTCCTTGGACATCGTCGCCTTGAGCTCGGCGAGATCCTCGGTCGACCGCTCACGCAGGTCCTTGGCTTTCATCACAGTGCACTCCGGACGAGGAACTTGGTGGTCAGCGGCAGCTTGCTGGCAGCCAGCTTGAAGGCCTGGCGTGCGTCGGCTTCCGGAACGCCGGCGATCTCGAACAACACGCGACCGGGCTTGACGACCGCCACGTAACCTTCGACGCCGCCTTTGCCGGAGCCCATGCGGACTTCGAGCGGCTTCTTGGTGATGGGCTTGTCCGGGAAGATGCGAATCCAGAGCTTGCCGGCGCGCTTCACGTGACGCTGAATCGCCATGCGGCTCGCCTCGATCTGCCGAGCAGTAACGAAGCAGTGGTCGACGGCTTGCAGCGCGAAGTCACCGAACGACACGTCGGAGCCCTTCCAGGCCACGCCGCGGTTCTTGCCCTTCTGCTGCTTACGGAACTTGGTGCGTTTAGGTTGAAGTTGGCTCATGACGCATCATTCCGGGATCCGGCGAGCTTTACGCTGCAGGACTTCGCCTTTGAAGATCCAAACCTTGATACCGATAGTGCCGTAGGTCGTACGAGCCTCGGCCTGGCCGAAGTCGACGTCGGCGCGCAGCGTGTGCAGCGGGACGCGGCCTTCACGGTACGTCTCGACGCGAGCAATTTCGGAGCCGCCCAAGCGGCCAGCGCAACGGACACGCATGCCCTTGGCGCCGAACTTCATGGCCGTCTGGAGCGCCTTCTTCATGGCGCGACGGAAGGCGATGCGGCGTTCGAGCTGCGTCGCGATGTTCTCGGCCACGAGCTGCGCGTTGGTCTCGGCCTTGCGCACCTCTTGGACGTCGATGAACACCTCGTTGTCGGTAAACGACTGAACGCCGGCGAACTTGGTCTCGCCTTTGACGGCGGTGGCGAGGTTGCCCACCTTGAGGATTTCGATGCCCTTACCGCCCTTGCCAATCACCATGCCCGGCCGCGCCGTGTACACGATGATTTTGGCCTTGTTGGCAGCGCGCTCGACTTCTACGGAGGCGACGTTCGCGTTGTAGAGGTACTCCTTGACGGCCCGCTTGATGCGGATGTCTTGGTGCAGCCAGGTTTGGTACTGCTTGTCCTCGTACCACTTGCTGGTCCAGGTCTTGATGACACCTAGACGGAAGCCATAAGGATGTGTTTTTTGTCCCATGGGTAACTTCTTGGCTGCAGCTGTCCGCGCGACTAGCGCTGGTCCAGCTCGATGTTGATGTGCGTCACGCCCTTCTGGATTTGGGTCGCGCGGCCTTGTGCGCGCGGCCGCCAGCGGCGGAGGTGCGAGTTCGGTCCCTTGTCGGCCGAGGCACGGCTCACGAAGAGCGTGTCGACGTCGATGCTGGGATTCTTCTGCTGCGCGTTGGCGAGGGCGCTCGCCAGCAGCTTCTTCACGAAAGGCGCACCGGCCTTGTAGGTGAAGTCGAGGATTTGCAGAGCCTCGCTTGCGTCCCGTCCCCGGATCAGGTCAACGATCATGCGCGCCTTGCGCGGACTGATCCTTTGATAATTGGCTTTTGCGTTGCTAATCATGGCGACAGTTTCTCCGTGAGACTTGTCGACCCCCGGAGCGTCGATCATCGGCGCTCCGACAACCTCCACCGGGGGCCGCGACTCTAAGGTCACCCCGTGAGGAGCGACCCGCCGCGCGCCGCCCGCAGGGGGCTGGCGAAGCCCACCATCGAGGTGGGCCAGCTAAGGGGACGCGCTTCGTAGCAAAGCCCCCCCCGCTAGGCAAGGGTTCGGCATCACTTTCGGCACGTTTTTTTCCATGACCCGC
>JAYUYU010000015.1:0-3193 GCA_043752365.1 Myxococcales bacterium
GCTGGCTGCCTGTCCAGGAGCGCCTTCACCAACTCCAACGTGGACGGATCGGCCCAGTGCAAATCCTCGATCACGAGCAAGCGCTTTGCAAGCGGTTCGCAGGCGACGAGCCAAGTAGCTAGCGCTTCGAGAATGCTCGCGCGGACCCGCTGCGGCGGCAAAGCGGGACTGGCAGACAGCGCGACTCCGAACAGTGACGCCACGAAGCCGATCTGTTCGGAGCTCACGCCCGACGACTGCAGCTCCGACTGCAGCTTGTGCGAAATCGTGTCTGCGCCTTCACCGGGCTCGACACCGGCGCGAGCTCGCAGGCACTCTATGACTGGATGCAGCGCGGTGCTCATCGAGTGCTCGGAGCAGCAAAGCTCGATTACGCTGGCGTTGGCCTCACGTACGCTGTGTTTGAAAGAGTGGAGCAGGCGGCTCTTACCAATGCCGGCTTCGCCCAGCAGCAGCGCGGCTTCGCTCTTGCCAGGCTTGGCCGCGACCCAGCCCGCAAGCAGAGCCTCGACCTGTTCGGCGCGACCGACCATCGGCGTGAGTCCGACGGCAGAAGCGGCCTCGAGCCGAGTCATCGGGCCGCGAGGCCTCACGATTTCCCAGAGTTTGATGGGCACCTCGAAGCCCTTCAGTGGGAGCGGCCCCAACTCGCGGCCCTCGAAGAATGCCTCGACGAGTCGGAACGACTCTGGGCTCACCAGCACGCCGCCCTCTGGCGCCACCTCTTGAATGCGTGCAGCGAGGTTGGGCACTTCCCCCAGCGCGAGCGATTCTTGATGACGCCGTGGACCGACGTTGCCGACGACGACCGTCCCGGTGTGAATTCCGACGCGGACCTTCAGGTTGCGAGCCGCGTCTACCCGTATACCCGCAGCCACCTGGGCTAGCGCAAGCCCAGCGGCGACCGCTTGACGGGGCGAGTCCTCCGCGGCGACCGGATAGCCGAAGTAGGCTAACAAGCCGTCGCCCAGATACTGAGCGACGTGGCCGTGGTGGTTGGTGACAACCTCTCCACAACGTGAATGAAGCGCATGCAAGAGTTCGAGCCAATCTTCGGGATCGAGTTCTTGGGCAAGCCGGCTCGAGCCGACGAGATCGCAAAACAGAACACTCAACTGGCGGCGTTCGGGTTTGGCCAGCGACGTCCGCGCGCTAGCCTCGGGGGCAACGTCCAGGCGACTGCCGCACGCGCAGCAAAAGCGCGCGAGCGGCGGATTGCCGGCACTGCAGCGTCCACACGCCAAGGCTATCGAGGTCCCGCACTCGGTGCATGTGCTGATCCCTTCCGTGTTGACGAAGTCACACCCGGGACAGCGTGTCATTCCGAGGCCGAGAGTAGCCCCCAACGGATTGGCTGCGCAAGAGCGTGGTCCGACGCGATGAAACGTCAGCGCCACACAGCTAGGCACCTCAGCGCAACAGTATCGTTCGAGTCACCCAGTCAATTTCGACTCAGCACCCAGCGACACAGCTCAGTCACGAAACGCTTGTCGCGCGACTCCGGCAGACCTGCAAACGCGACCGAAACTTCGTGACTCGCGGCCCCCGCCAGCGCATGCGCGACGCTCTGGCCGTACTCGATGCATCCGTAAGCGTCCATCCGCTCGCGAATCCAACTCACTTCTGGGGCGCTGCGACTGGCACGCGGCGCCGCCAGCGCGTTGGCCACCCGCAACACCTCGCTGGCGGACGCGCAGTGCAGCAAGCGAATCATCATCAGCGTTCGTTTGCCTTCCCAGATATCACCATCCAGCTCCTTGCCGTAACGCGCATGGTCACCGACCAGGTTCAAGACGTCGTCTTGAATCTGAAAGGCGGCACCCAGAAAGAAGCCGAAGCGCGTGAGACGGTCGAGATCGGCAGCGTCGCGCGTGCCGATGAGCGCGCCGACTCGCAAGGGAAAAATCGTCGTGTAGGCGCAGGTCTTCTTGAGCACCATGCGCAGGTAGTCGGCATCCTGCAGACCGAGCTCGTTGTCGCGCCGCCAGCCCAGCTCGATAGCTTGCCCCTCGATTGACTCGCGGACCATGCGCTCCGTCTCTTCCAAGATACGCATGGTGATTCGCGGGCCAAGCCGATATCGGTTCTCCAACAGCGGACGCAAGCTGAGAATGGACAGCGCGTCTCCGACATTGACCGCGACGGGCGTGCCGTGCAGCACGTTCAACGAAGGGCGTCCGCGACGCTCGAGACCGTCGTCCTCCACGTCGTCGTGGACCAAGAAGGCGTTGTGCAGCAGTTCGAGCGCAACGGCGGTGTTCAAAGCGCTTTCCAAATCCGCCCCGAACGCGCGCGCCGTTGCTATCACCAAAGTCGGCCGAAGCATGCGCCCGCCGCGCATTGGGTAGTCTGCCACCGCGTCGTACAGGTGGCGACGCGGCTCGCCCCCGGCCAGGTAGTTCCGTAGCCTGGCCTTCACGACCACGCCGTACTCGTCCAATAGTTCGGGGACGATGCTGGAGTCCAACGCCGGCGCCGCGGCTGGGGGCAGACTGGATCCCGGAGCTGCGGCTTTCGTCAAATCTAGGCCTCACCGCTCTTGGGGGAGATTACGACCGAGAGCGTGCCGCGTGGGAGGTTGGTGGCCTGGTCCAGAATCATGGCGTTGTAGACGCCGCTAGGCTGGTCGGGGTCGATCGCGATGCCCACCGCCAAAGTTCCATCGTCCTGACAGTTCATGGTGATGTCGCGGATTGGTGGCGCTTCGTGCCCTTCGGCCCGAAGCGCGTGCACGACCAACGCAGCTCCCGCTCCGGGTCGCACTTCGAGCGCGGTCGTGGTGGGTCGATCGCACGAAACCGAAACGATGACCCGGTCGCGAACGCCACTGGCGGCCGCCGGCGGCGTGACAGCGGACGCAGGCGCTGGCCGTGCGGCGGCAGTGCCACCTGCGTTGCCGGGCGGCGGGCGGTCGTCGGCACGTGCGGCGAACGGCGACGCTGGCATGGCGCCGTTGGCCGTCATCTTCGACCAAGTCTCGAACCATAGTCCGGCGAAATCCCAGCCATACTGCATCAGTCGTTGCGACATCTGCGATGCATCGTCGGGCGCGGCCGCTCGCGAGTCGAAGCCACTGGGATTGAAGCCTTTCGCAGCCTGTTGACCCTGGCGAATGTACTCATCGATGACCCGGTAGCCGAGCCCGACGCTATCAGTGACGGCGCGACCGACATCCGTGTTACGCCCGGTGTCC
>JAYUYU010000016.1:0-3191 GCA_043752365.1 Myxococcales bacterium
CTCGGAAACCACGGGTCACGAAGCCTGCAGCCGCCTGGCCTTCGGTGGACTCAGCGCATTCTGTGCGGGGGTGGTGGGCGTGCCCAGCGCCACATTTCATGATCTCGCGACAGGAACCGCGACGCACTACGCCAATGACTCGCTCGAGCCACTTTTGGCGAAGGCCGCCACGAGCGGCGAAATCGTGCCCGTTTGGGCTGCGGCAACTGGCGAGTACGTCGCGATAGCCAGGCAGGTCAATGGGGCCATGGCACAACACGTTTTGGGCTACTTCAACACTTCGTCGAAAGTTTGGCAGCTCGGTGGGCTGCCGCGGGAGCTAGAGACCACGCACAGCGCACCGCTCGTTGCACTGCCGGTCGGCGAGCGCGTGGTTTTCGTTGGTGAAGGCTGGAACGTCGCCTTGGACCCGCGTTCAGGGTGCTTCGCTCCTATCGTCTTGCCCCAGTTGCCCGCAACGGCGGAGCGACCCAGCCCCGTGGTACTCGGCGAACAGCTCGCCTACGTCGTCCTCGGAGACTTCGAGCGCGTGAAGACGATCTTTACTTTGCTACCGTGACCACGCGTCTGGCCGGGGCGAGTCGGTCGTCGACTTGCTTAGGCCACCGCCGCCCAAGTCTCGACGTGCCAGCTACCAATGGCGTCCAGGGGAAAGCGAAACTCGAAGCTAGCGCCCTTGCCTGCGCTGCTCTCCACAGTCACGGACCCACCCCGTGCCAAGCACTCCTCACGGACGCAGCTGAGCCCGATGCCGCGTCCCGAAATTTCGCTTACTTGCTCCTTGGTGCTCAGTCCGTCGGCAAATAGGCACTCCACGAGCTCGTTGTGGCTGGCATGCGCGAGCCCCAAGCGCTCGGCCTTCGTCGCGATGCTCGGCCAGTCGATGCCACGACCATCGTCCTTCACCACGACAAAGAGGTGCGGGCCAGTGACGAAGCACGTGAGAGACAGGCTGGCCTTGCCGAGCTTGCCACCGAGCTGCCGTTCACTGGCGGAATCGAGACCGTGATCCACGGCGTTCCGCACGACGTGCGGTAGCGCGGCCCAAAAGCTCGTCCAGCGCGCCGCGTCCAGGCGCACTCCGCCAGCATCGACGCTGACTTCCAGCGCCGGCTTGCCGAGCCTCGTGGCCAAAGCATTCGCTTGTTCAGCGAGCCGTTTTAGTCGAATCGACACGGGCTCGAGTCGCCACGCGCGGATCCGCGCCGACAGCTGCTGACTATCGGCGCCCTTGAGCACCTCGCTCAAGATAGTCTCGTACTCGCGATCGTCGATGGAGACGCCCTTCGCGCGGCGGTTCTCCAAAAAGCTATCGAGGTCGACGTGGAGGCCCTTCCAAGCGCTGCAGATGAGCTCGCGATCTTTCGCGTTCAATGCCGAAGCACCGTCCGCCAGGCTCTGTTCGAGTTGGTGGCAGATGCTCGCCAGCGCGTACAGCCCGAAGATGGCGCTATTTCCCTTTAGCGTGTGCAAGCCGCGTTTCAGCTCCACCAGACTCCTCGGTGACGAAATCCCCTCCACGATCAGATCGCCTTCCGTGACGAAATCCAGAAAGCCCGCCGGGTCGACCGAGAGGTGTTTGAAGACCTCTACAATCTCCTTTTGGCGCTGCTCGATCGTCCGCAGCTCGTGCTCTTGGGTTATGTCAGAAACCACGACCAGCAGCTGCTCCGGACGTGCAATAGGTCCTATGGCTCGGTACTGAACGCCGAGGAGTCGGCCGTTGCAGACCAACTGCAGCGGAAACTGGTTCAGCACCACCTCCGTCGGCATGCAGTCCTCACCAAGCTGCTCGATGCCCAGCCGCACCCATTCGCCCGCAGCTGGATCGAGGCGGCAAAATAGGTCAGCCAATGCCGAGCCTGGTTCGCAGCGCCCAAACCACTTCTCCAACATGGCCGACTGCTCGCCGACGATGATCCCCGCGCGGTCAACGGTGATGAGCGCCTGCGCCACGTTGTCCAGAATCATGCGCATAGCGCGCGTGCTCGCCTGCAGCTCCGAAGTGCGCGTGGCGACCGTAGCCTCGAGCTGTTCTGCGTGGCTCGCCAGCTCGGCATCCCGCAATTTGACGGCTCGGCTCATGCTGTTGAATGAGTCCGCTAGGCGACCCAGCTCGTCATTCCGAGCCATGGCTATTTCGTAGCCGAATTCTCCTGCAGCGACGTGTTCGGTGGCTAATGTGAGGCTTTGGAGGGGCGCCGCAATCTGCTTTCGCATCACGAAGTAGAGCGCCGAGAGCTCGGCTATCAGCGTGAGCACACCTAACGCGAGAATGGTTTGGGCGGCGCGCAGGGCTTCCGAAGTGATCAACGCTTTGGGATACGAGGTGACGAAGTACCAACCATTGGAAGCGAGTCTGCTAATCCCCAAGTACTCCGCGCCACCGGGACTCTCGATCACAATTTCGTCGCGCTCCGCGCGTTTCGCAGCGTCCACCAGCCGAGCCATGTAGTCATCCTTCAGCTCGTTCACGCGCAGCGAGCCGCCAGATTTTTCGATGACGTCCATGTAGTCCGGATGCGCGATCAACCGACCGTCGCCTCGAAACACCAAGTTCTTGGCACCGGGAAGGTGCACCTTGACGGCGCGCTCGAGCAGCTCTCCAAGCAGGATATCGTGGCCGGCGGTAGCCACGTGCTTCCCGTCGATATCGATCGGTTGCTCGATGGAAACCATGTTCTGTTTCGCCGTGGCATCGTAATACACACCCGTCCAGGCGGGTTCGCGCTTGGGATTGTGCTGAATGTCTGCGACCCAACAGTATTCCTCCTTGCGCATGTCCAGGTCGGAGGCCGCGGAGCCGCCCCAGTCCAAGCCCTTCCAATAGAGGGTCATGAAGTTTTCGGGCGTCGTGAAGTAGGTGTCGATGAAGCGATTGCTCCAGGCCAATCCGTAGGATTTGGTCAGCTCGTGCAGCAGCACCAGCCGCGACTTGACCTCTTCATTCAGTTGGATTCCTACTCCGCCATACACGGTTGGGTCGCGCTGAAGGTCGATGGGATGCTTGGACCGCAGCGTGCCATCTGCCTTGACCTCGAAATAGCGATCGAAGCGCGCGGCAGCCTGGAGGCGGTCGGGCTGGTTGAGCGCCTCGAGCGCCGCCGCTTTTAGCGACTTCATGTCGTCTTCGGCATACTGAAAAATCAGACCCTCTCGCTGCGAACGCTCAGTGACGTAGTCGCGGAGCA
>JAYUYU010000017.1:0-18782 GCA_043752365.1 Myxococcales bacterium
CCGCTGGTGATTTTGAGGTTGGCGACCAACGGCTCGCACTGGAAGCCTTCAGGGCATTCACAGTAGCGGGCGTTCTTGTCCGGGCCATCGCAGCGACACGAGCAGTAAACTGCCTTCTCGGTCTGCCGGGCGACCAGTTGCGGCTTAACCTCGACGTTGATGTTGTCGGGGCTGTTGCGGTCCGTGCGGTTCACGGCCGTGCCGGGGATGGAGCACTGCGGCTTCCAGTCGGCGTTGGCCATGGTCGGCGGTTTGGCGCCTGGATCGCTGTACGGCGCGCCGACTGCCGAGGATTGACCCATGCGACAGCTGACGCGGCCCTGGAAGTGGTTCACCAAACACAGCCGGGTTTCGCACTGGAAGGAGCGGCTTTCCACGTTGGTCTCGGTGACCTGGAAGCCGTTGAAATTCTGCTGATATTCGTCCTCGGGCGTGCAAGGGTCACCCACACCACCGGGCGTGCAACCTAGTGCGGCCAGCCCCAACAGCAGCACCACGGACCATGAACTAGCACTCAGCATCGTTGTCATCCTTGCTCGCTTACCTTGTGTGCTTTTGTGGGGGAGCTTTAGGCTTCCAAACAGTCGCCCGCGGACCGGCGCGTACGCTAATCGAGCGCGCGGAATTCCGTCAACGCGAAACAGGGCACGCGGTCGCAATCGTCCAACAGGTCGAGGAAAGTTCGCGCTCTGCTGCCCAGTTAGTCGCCTGAGCCCTCCGCCGTGAGCGGGTCGAACGAGAAAAAGAAGGCGGGGCGACCCGGCCTCCTGGCCTCCCCGCTGTTTCGTTTTCTTGCTTCGGGTCGTGATTGAGCGAAACGCTCCCAAGCATGAGGTGGGCGTGCGTTTCGGACGTCCGTTCGGTGGTCAACGACGCCTGCAATGGCGTTTCCCTTCGCTTCGGAGGCGCGTGCTCCGCGACGCGAATTTTATGGCTCAGCACCAAACGCCTCAGGAACCCGCCTCGAGTTTCAACTACGCTTGACAACGCCTTCCGCCGCTATCTAACATGCCGCAGCCCTGCGGGTTGTATCTACCGGTAGTTATTAGGCTTTTTCGTCTCGAGACTCCAACCCGTCCGACACCCCTCTTGCCCGGGGTTCGGCGCCCCCTCCGTTTGGAGAGGGCGGTGCTTCTCACCCAAGAACGAGGATCCATGTTCCGAAAGCGTCTGGTCGCGGTCAGCATCCTGGCTACAGCCGTTTTGTCGAGCACGCTCGGCATCTCCAACATCGCACACGCCCAAGAGGTGTTGGATCTAGACGCACCCACGCCCGCCAAGGGCAAGAAGGGTGGGGCGAAAGCCGAAAAGCCCGCTGCGGGTGACGCGAAGAAGAAGGGCGGCGTCGACATCGACCTCGATGAAGATGCGCCCAAGGGCAAGGCTGCCAAGGCGGCTGTCGTTGCCGGCAACCCAACCGAAGCCGCTGCGCAAGCCAAGGCACTGTTCGACAAAGAGCGTTGGAGCGAAGCCGCGCAAGCGTTGCACCGCGTCCGCTCGGGCGAAACGGGTGATGATCCGGGCAACAAGCAGCTCGCAGAGTACTTCCTGGCGATCTCGCTCTATCGCCTCAAGTTCTACCAGGCCAGCTACCAAATCTTCAGCGGCGTCGCCGACAACCCCAATCACCTGAAGTTCAAAGAGACGCTGCTATGGCTGGCCAAGCTCGCCACGCAGCTGCCCGAGCCCGCCGATATCATCGAGCGTGTCGGTAAGTACAACGACGAAGACCTGTCGCGCTTCGACAACGAACAGCAGCGCGACCTGTACTGGCAGCTGAACTTCATGCTCGGCCGTTACAAGTACCGCAACCGCCAGTTCGAAGAGTCGATTCGCTTGTTCCAAAAGGTCGATCGCAGGAGCGAGTACTACGTGAAGGCGCAGTTCTTCACCGGCGTCAGCTACGTGCAGCTGCGCAAGGCCGTCCCGGCCGTCAAGGCCTTCCAACGCATCGAGAAAGCGCTCGACGAAGGCGTGGAAGGCGTCGACGACGAAGACCGCATGCGCGACTTGGCGTACCTGTCGATGGCCCGCACCTACTACTCGTCGTCAATCACGCTGGACGCCGAGACGAACGCGCCGACCGTCAACGGCACCAAGCTGAGCGCGGCGGTGAAGTACTGGAACCAGGTCGACGTTACGAGTGAGTACTGGCTCGACGCGCTGTTCGAGGAGTCGTGGGCCTACTTCATGGCCGGCGATTACCCGCGCTCGCTGGGCAACATTCACACGCTGGGCGCGCCGTACTTCCCGAACTCGTTCTATCCGGAGTCCGAAGTTCTGAAGGCGATCATTTACTTCACGAACTGCAACTACGACGCGGCCACCACCGTCGTGGCAAAGTTCAACTTGCGCTACACGCCCATCAAGGACGAGCTCGAGAAGATCCTCAAGAACTACAAGGGCGAGAACCGGGAAGACGCCTTCTTCAAGTTCTTGCTCGAGGTGCGCGAGGGTAAGGGCAACATCCCGCCGTCCGTGCGCCCCATCGTCGAAATCGCGCTCTCCGATCGCCAGCTGCTCCGCAACATCGACTACGTGAAGCTGCTCGAAGAGGAAGAAAAGCGCTTCAAGAAGTCGCCGGCGGACTTCCAGAGCTCTGGCCTAGGCATGGAGGTCTCGGACGCGCTCAAGCTGGCTCGCGACTTGGCAGTGCGCCAAGCCGGTGAGCTCGCGTTGGGCCGCTACCAGCGCTACGTCGACGAGCTGAACGAGCACCTGCGCAACGGTGAAAAGATCCTAATCGACATCACCGCCGCGCAACGCAACTTGCTCGACGAGAAGCTGCAAACCAATCAGGTCAGCAAGGCAGAAGCGAAGATCTTCGGCGTGGTGAAGCCCGACGAGGAACACGTGATTTGGCCGTTCAACGGTGAGTATTGGCGTGACGAGCTCGGTTACTACCGTCAGGTGGTCGAGTCGGCTTGCGGAAGGTGATCATATGAGCTGCAAGAGTGCAATTTCCGTCGTTGTTGCTGGGCTGGGTCTGTGGCTGACCACAGGCCAGGCGTACGCAGTCCCCGAAGCCAAGCCGACCGATCTGAGCTTGGAATGCGTCTCCAAGGAAGCTCAGACGACGCTGATGACCTGCCCCGGCGGTCCGGCCAAGTTCGACCCTAAACAGAAGCGCGCCGTCGCCTTCAAGAGCGCGCCCCCAGCGCGCGAGGTCAAGAAGCGGGAGGACGACGTCAAGCCGGTCAACCCGGACGAGCTGAAGAAGTACGCGGAGCGCGACACGCGCAAGAACCGCCTCCAAGCTCGCGCCCGCGCCCTGCTGATCACCGAGATTCAGGGCCTGGAGCGTTTGTACAAGCGCACCGCCAAAAAATCGGCGGATCGCCCGCAGCTGACCCGGCGCCTGGCTGAAGCCTACGTCGAACTCGAGAGCGCGGCGCAGCGCGACAAGATCGCCGCTGACATTCAGTCGCAGGACGCCAAGAAGAAGAATCCAGGCGCCGCCAACAAGTTCAAGGCGGACGCGGTTCAAGCCGAGAAGATCGTGAAGGCCGCTCGCGACAAGGCGATCGTCTACTACACGATGATGAAGAACGACTACCCTGACTACTCGAAGCTCGACGAGGTGCTCTATTACCTCGCGTACGAGCACGAGCAGGGTGGCAACCTCAAAGACGCGCGCTCGATCTATTTCGAGTTGATTCAGAAGGCGCCGAAGTCGCCGTTCATTCCGTACGCCTACTTGGCCTTCGGTGAGTTGTTCTTCCAAGAGGCCCAAGGCGATCCAGCCAAGTGGGACTTGTCTGCGGCTGCCTACAAGGAAGTCGTCAAGTACCCGCCGCCGACGAACAAGCAGTTTGGCTACGCCCGTTACAAGCTCGGTTACGTGCTTTGGAACAAGGGCGAGTACGCCGGCGCGCTCAACGAGTTCAAGAAGGTCATCGAGTACGGCGATCAATTCACCGACGTGCCGAACGCGACGCAGCTGGCCAAGGCCGCCCGTCGCGACATGATCCCGGTTTACGCCGTCGCCGGCGCGCCCGACAAGGCGTTCAACTTCTTCAAGCCGGTCAGTGGCGACAAGGGTGGCGAGCAGGTCAAGACCGTCGGCATGCTGAACGACCTTGGCGTGGCCTACCTCGACACCGGCCACTACAAAGAGGGCATCGTCCTCTACCGCGACCTGTTGAGCCGCGACCCGGGCGCGAAGGGCTGCTTTTATCAGGGTCAGATTACGACCGCGACGCAAGCCTTGATGTCTGGTGACAAGGAAGCCGTTAGGAAGGAGCTGGACCAGCAGGTCCGCATCTTCAACGACTTCGTCAAGGGTGGTTCGCCCGAAAAGGACAAGGGCGAGTGCGCCAACAAGACCGCCGAGCTGCTATCCGAAACGGCGATGAGCTGGCACCTCGAGGCCGTCGGTACCGGCGGCGTGCGTGGCACCGGCGACAAGAAAACGATGGATCTAGCGGCGTACCTTTACAAGAAGGTCGCCGACAACTTCACGAGCGTGGACTTCGGTAAATTCCAGTTTCCGCGCATCATGAAGGACGACTGGCCCACGATGTACAAGATCAAGTACGCCATGGCGGACTTGCTCTACTTCCAGCAGCGCTGGGAGGAATGCGGGCCGGCGTTCGACGCCGTGGTCGCGGAAGACCCGAAGGGTGGTCAGGCTGCCGAAGCCGCCTACGCCTCGGTGCTCTGCTACCAAAAGATGTACGACCAAATGTACAAGGGCGACTCGGATCGCAAGACCAAGGGTCTTGGTCCGACTGGCGCCGACGAGAAAGATCGCGAAGCCAAGAAGGGCGAGTGGGAGAAGTTCAAGCCCAAGCCTTTCAGCTCCATGCAGCAGGGCATGGTCACCGCCTTCAACCGCTACGTCTGCTACATCACGCCGCCCAAGGGCGACAAGGAAGCCGAAGAGCAGTACGTCGAGGTGAAGTACGCTCGCGCGCGCACCTACTTCGAGTCGCAGCACTGGGAGGAAGCGGCGCTCGCGTTCCGTGACGTGGCCATCAACCACGCCGACAAGGACGCTGGCATCTTCGCAGCCCAGCTGTACCTCGAGTCCGTGAACGTGCTCGGCAGCCGCGCGGAGCCTCCGCGCCCCAGCTGCTTCGACGACATGTCCAAGGACGTGCCGGTGTTCCTGGAGCTGTACTGCAAGGGCAGCAAGTTCGAGGACAACAAGGACCAGTGCGAGTCCCTGACCCGCATCCAGTTCGACATCATGCGCCTCAAGGCGCAGAAGCTGGTCGAAAAGGGCGACGGTCTGTCCGAGAAGGGCAACTACAAGGAGAGCCTCGACACCTACAAGAAAGGCGCGGAAGCGTACCTCGACTTGTGGCGCACCTACTGCGAAGTCCCGCTCAGCAAAGGCGAAAAGCCCAAGCAGTGCGAGAAGGCCGACGAAATCGTTTACAACATGGCGAAGGCCTACCAGGCCTCTCGTTTGCTGGCGAAAGCGATCTCGGTACGCCTGAACATCCTGCTGAACAAGACCTACGGGCTGCAGGATTCGGCGCTGGCAAAGAAGGCGCTCTACGAAATCGGCGGCAACTACCAAGCCATCGCGGTCTACGACAAGGCCTCCGAGTTTTTCGAGCGTTACTGCGAAGCCACGGCCTTCAAGGGTGAGTTCGCCGACCAGGCCTTGAGCGACGCCGCAGTGCTGCGCTTGGGCATCGGCCAAGACGAGCAAGCCATCAAGGACGCCAACAACTTCAACCGTTACTACGGCGCCAAGAAGCCGGCCCAAACCGCGCAGATTGCCTACGCCATCGCCGCTCACTACGGCGAAAAGAAGGACTGGGGCAACGTCGAGAAACGGCTCGCAGGTTCGATGAAACTCATCGACAGCAAGGCCACGACCGACGTGCGCGCTCAGGCTCACGCGCTATTGGGCCGTGCCTACGTGAAGGCCAACAAGGGCGCCGTGGCCGCCAAGGAGTACGGCGCGGTCCGCAAGCTCTGGGAAGACCCCAAGGCCGCCGTCGCGACGATCGAAGGCATTCCGGACGAAGACGCGAACGCCAAGCAACGTCGCTTGGGTCGTGCCTTGGAAGCCGTCGGTGAGGCACTGTTCTTCTTTGCCGAGGAGAAGAAGGCCAAGGTCGATAAGGTCGCTTTCCCCGAATACAAGGGCGTTGGCACCAAGGAAGGCGTCGTCAAGCACATTCAGACCAAGGTGAAGGACTGGATTGGCAAGAAACGACCGCTCATCGACGACGCCTCGGCTGACTACATCAAGATCGTCAACCTGCAGCCGGTGCCGCCGCCAAAGTGGGTCATCGCCGCCGGTTCTCGCGTCGGTGACATGTGGGGCAAGTTCGTCAAAGAGTTCCGTGCCGCCCCGATTCCGGATGGCATCAAGAAAGACTACGAGCTGCGCACCGCTTACTACGGCTCACTCGACGAGGCGTCCGAGCCGCAGAAGCAGCAGGCGAAGAGCGCCTACGGCACCTGCCTCGGTTACTCCGTCAAGTACCAGTACTTCGACGAGTTCAGCCGCACCTGCGAAGTTTGGCTAGCTCAGAACTACAAGAATGAGTTCCACGTCGTCGACGAGTTCCGCGGCTCTCCGAACCGCGTGAACAGCGTGCTGCGCGAGCAGGGCAGCCCCCTGCGTATCGGTGGCGAGCCGATGGTCGTGCAAAGCGCGGAGCCGGCCGTCAAGAAGAAGGCCGACGACGGCGAAGACAAGAAGAAGGACGACAAGAAGAAGGAAGGCGGAGCCTGATGATGAAGCGCTTTATGGGTATCGCGCTCGTGGGCATGACCGCCGCGCTCGGCGCTTGCGGTGGCCCCACCATGGTCAACGGCAAAGCCGTGCTAGCGCCCGACAAGGATAGCGGTCGCAAGGGCACGGGCTCCGTTAGCGTCAGCAAGGAAGCCGCGTCCACCTTCGACGGCGCGCTCGACCAGTTCGTCGAGCACGACAAGAAGCAGGACTGGGCCGAGGGCACTTGCTCGAGCGTGGCGGACGCCTTCGCCAAGGCGGCCAGCACGCAGAAGTCGGAAGCCAAGGCCGAGTTCCCGGAGGCGATTTACAACGCCGGCTTGGCCTACCAACGCTGCGGCAAAGACGCCGACGCGCGTGGGAAGTTCGAGGACACGCTGAAGGCCGACGGCGGTTTCCACCGCGCCAAGGCGCAGCTGGCCTTGTACGACTACGCCAAGTCAGGCGACGTCGACGGGACGATCACGAAGCTTGACCAAATCATCCGCGACGCGAAGTTCCAGAACGTCGAGGCGTTGGTCGCAGTCGCTGCGTTGCAGATGGAGCGTGGGGGCGACCAGGCCGACGGCGACGGCAAGAACGACCTCGAGCGCGCGCAACGCAACTTGCAGCGCGCGCTGGCCGTCGACGACAGCTACATGCCCGCCTTCAACCAGCTCGCCGTGTATTACCTCGAGCAGGCCAAGGCCAAGGCAGGCGCGTCGGCCAAGAAGGGCCGTCGCGGTCGTCGCGGCATGGAAGTCTCGGGCGTAAAGGGCGTCGACGTCGACGAACAACAGCTCGATTTGGCCGCGCTCGTTGCATCGCAGGCGCAGCGCAAGAACCCGAACTACGCGCCGATTCACAACACGACCGGCCTCATCCAGGTTCAGCTGAAGAACTTCAACGGTGCCGTGAAGAGCTTCGGTCGCGCGCGATCGCTCGACTCCAAGTTCTTCGAGGCGCACATGAACTACGCGGCGGTCAGCCTGTCGTTCCGCGGCTACGAGGAAGCCGAGAAGGCCTACCGCGACGCGCTGAAGGTTCGCCCGAAGGAGTTCGAAGCTCACTTGGGCTTGGCCCTGGCGTTGCGCGGTCAGATCAACGACGGCAACTTCGAGAAGATGGTCGCGTCCGCGCAGGCCGAGCTCGAGGAGGCGAAGAAGATCGACGGCTCGCGCGCCGAGACCTACTACAACGAGGCGATCCTCACCCACGAGTTCAAGGCCAAGCGTGCAGCGGGCCCCTCCGCGGTTCCGCAGCTCGAGAAGGCCGCTCAGCAGTACCGTGACTTCGTGGGCAAGGCTGGCGGTGGCGGTGAGTTCGCCGACGCCGTGAAGCGTTCCAAGGAGCGCAGCACGGACATCGACGACACCATCAAGTTCATCAAGGAAGGCGCGATCGCCGAGAAGGACGCCGCCGAAGCCGAAAAGGCCGCCAAGGAGCAGGCCGCTGCCGACAAGGCGACTGCCGACAAGGAAGCTGCCGACAAGGCCGCTGCCGACAAGGCCGCAGCTCCACCGGCGGGTGGCGCGGCAGCTCCGGCAGGCGCAGCGCCAGCCGGTAAAGCGCCCGCGGCGCCGGCCGCCGGCAAGAAGTGAAGTAGGCCCAACAAAAACGGGAACCCTCGCGTTGGGTCGGTGTCGATTCACCGGCCCCGCGCGAATCCTCTAGGCGGGCCGACTCTGCGATTGACGGAGGCATATCTCCGTCGGTACAATGTGACTGTAAAGATTCCTAGAAAGTTTTGAGGAAGCTGTAATGGTGTCGAAGCGCGTTCGAATCGTATCGGTGGCTGTAGGTCTCGCGGCTTTCATGGCGTCGGGTGCTGCTTTCGCGCAAGCGAAGGACGCGGCGGCGGGCGAAAAGGGCGACGGCTACGGTTACGAGTTCGACGACGACCCGCTCGCCGCTGGCGGCTTCGGTCCCAACGACGCGACCATTCGCGTTCGCCCGCGTGCGGCGCGCACCACGCTGATTCGTCCGCGCATTCAATTCGTGGACGAGATGCTCAAGTCCGTCGAAAACCTCTGAGTTCCGTCTAGCACCCGGTTTCCCGATCCTTTCCCAATACCGAGACTGAGAAAAGCAAGATGGCAAAGGCTGTTCTAACGTTCGCGCTCTATCAAGCCGACCAACTCACCCGGCGTGAGACGGTGACTCAAGACATCGTCAAGGTCGGCAAAGACCCAAAGAGCCACTTGCGAGTCGACGACGAGCTGGCCTCGCGTATGCACGCGGTCATCGAGGTTGCCGGCCCGGAAGATATCACCCTCATCGACCTGGGCAACGAGCCTGGCACGATGGTGAACGGCGCGCGCGTCAACAAGTGCAAGCTGCACGTCGGCGACCAAATTCAAGTCGGCGACACCAAAATAATCCTGGAGAGCGCCGAAGGCGCCGGAGCAGAAGCGGCCCCGCCGCCGCCTGCGCCCGGTTTTGGCGCGGCCTCGAATCCGTTTGCTGCAGCGGCCCCTTCTAGCCCGTTCGCCGCTTCGGCCAATCCGTTCACGACTGCGAGCAACCCGTTCGCCGCGGGTGCCGCTGCTCAGCGTCAACAACAAGCGCTGCACGTTGCTGACGACGCTGCGCCCGGCACTTACACCTACACGATGGTGAAGAGCGGGCCCGACGTGAGCCCGGACGAGGTCGAGGTCGCGCACTTGGCGTCGGTCGAAGTGATGGTGTTGTGGGGCACGAACGTGCTGCACGTCTCGCATCTAACGCCCCCGCGTAACTTTTACGTTGGTGAAGAGCAGGGCAAGAACTTCGCCTGTGACTTCTTCATTCCGAGCGAGCGGCTCGGTACGACGCGCCTGCCGGTGGTAGTGGGTGATCGCGCTTCCGTGGCGCTGGTCATCCCGCCCAACGCCAAGGGCTCGGTCGAAATCCCGGGGCAGCCGAAGATGTCGCTGGACGAGGCACGCACTCGTGCTCAACCGAGCGCCGAACTGTCGGGTGGGCACCAGTTGGCATTGCCGGGTGGCGCCAAGGCTCGCATCGAGCTCGGGGACTTCGTGTTCCAGGTAGCGGCGGTCAACGCCGGTAAGCCCCTCCAGCACGGCGTCGGTACGAACTTCGAGTGGGCCGTCGCGATGTACTTCGGTATGTCGTTTCTGACCGTCGGTGGTCTGTTGGCCGCGATGGCGTTCTTCGTCCCGCCCATGGGCCTGACGGACGACGAGGAGCTCGACAAGGACGCTCTCTACTTGATGCAGCAGTACCTGAAGGCTGCAGCCGAGCGTGAACAGGAAGAGAAGGAGACCGAGGTTGTCCAGGACAACTCGGACAACAAGGAAGGCGGCACCGGTACTCGCGCCAAGGGCGAGGAAGGGTCGATGGGTAACCCCACGACCAAGGCCACCAACAAGCGCTATGCCGTGCAGGGTCCGAAAGACAACCAGGACATGCATCTGGCTCGTCAGGCGGCGCTGCGTGAGGCCACCGAGTTCGGCATGATCGGCCTGCTGAATACGGGCGCCGCTGGCGACCCGAATGCACCGACCGCTCCCTGGGGTCGTGACACCTCACTCGGCTCGGATGAAATCAGCGCCCGAGGTAACATGTGGGGCGACGAAATTGGCGACGCCTTCGGGGCGGGCGGTCTTGGTCTGTCCGGCATCGGCGAAGGCGGCGGTGGTCGCGGCGAAGGTATCGGTCTGGGTAACATCGGCACGTTGGGCCATGGCGCCGGTGTAGGTACCGGTCAGGGCTTCGGCGCAGGGCACGGCCGCCTTGGTGGCTCCCACCAAACGAAGGCGCCCAAGGTGCGTATGGGTGCGACCACGGTCAGCGGTCGCCTGCCGCCCGAAGTCATTCAGCGCATCGTGCGCCAGAACTTCGGTCGCTTCCGGATGTGTTACGAGCAAGGCCTTGGTCGCAACCCGAACCTCGAAGGTCGCGTGTCCGCACGTTTCGTCATTGGTCGCGACGGTGCCGTCTCGAACGTGTCGAACGGCGGGTCGGATTTGCCGGACAGTGGCGTCGTGAGCTGCGTGCTCTCGGCCTTTTACGGCTTGAGCTTTCCGCAGCCCGAAGGCGGCATCGTCACAGTCGTGTATCCGATCATGCTCGCGCCCGGATGAAGACCTGAGCTGAAACAGTGCTGAGCGCTACGGCGTGTGTCGGTGTCCCACCGCACGCGCCGTTTCGCTTTTGTGGCATTGCTGCGCGATGGAGCAGCGAATCACCCGGGTTCCTGTCTCCTCTCTTCCGGCTCATGCGCGGCTCCATTGGGCCGTGGTCGAACGAGCCAGGGCTTGAAAATCGCGAGTCATTTTCGATTACGATGCGGCTTTACTTCACCCGCTGCGTCCGCCTATGCTCGGCGCTGTTTCGTGGTCCGGAAATCGCCCCGGATCGAGGCTAGTTCGCCTAAGAAGCGAGTCGCTTGAAGGTCCTGCGCATGGCTGCCACGCCGGCCTTGGTTGCTGCCCGCGCCTCGTAAGTCTGGGATTGCGTCACACAGAGGAATGCTCGCGATGACACTCCAAAAGCTCCTGAAGGTCAGTCTCGTTTCCATCGGCCTGTCCGTCGCCTTGACGGGCTGCAGCCGTGACCACATCGAGGCCGTGAACCTCGCCAACGAGGGTGACCAGGCCGTCAAGGTCAACGTCGAGGGCGCCATCCAAAAGTTCGAGCAGGCCGCCAGCCTCGCCCCCACCAATCACCGTATCCTTTGGAAGTTGGCTTCTGCCTACGAGAAGAAGGAAGACTGGGAGAAGATGGCGTCGACGCTGCAGCGCGCCGTCACCGTGGCCCCCGACTTCGCCAACTACTGGTACAAGCGCGGCAACGCGCTGTTGATGCAGGCCCAAAACGGCAATCCCGACGCCTATGAACAGGCGAAGGAGCCGCTTAAAGAGTGCATCAAGCGCGATCCGAATCTCGCCGAGTGCTACCACCAGCTTGGTGAAGCTTACGAGATGACTGGCGACGAGCAGGCCGCTGTCGAGAACTACTCGAAGGCCATCGAGCACGACGCTGGCAAGCCGTTCTTCTACGGTCCGCTCGCGGACCTCTACCTGACCTACAAGCTCTACAAAGAGGCTGAGCAGGTGGCAGCCGAAGGGCTCAAGACGGTACCGCCGGGTCCCAAGACCATGGGTGGCCTGTTCAGCCTTTGCATTCTGCAGGCCAAGGCCGCGCAGATGCGCGGTGACAAGGCGGCGCAGCTGGCGGCGGTCGAGAAAGCGGAGCAGTTCGTGGGCGACGACTCGCACCCTGACGCCGCATACAACCTGGGCAGCACCTACGCCACCATGGAACCTCCGAACAAGGAGAAGGCGTTGCGCTTACTCAATCAGTTTACGAAGCGCACTTGCCGCAGCGGTAACTCCGCCAAGTGGAAAGAGCAGTGTGACCAGACGGCATCGTTGATCCAAAAGTTGGGTCAGTGAACCGAAGGCTCGCAAACACCGCAGGGGAACGTTGATGGAACCGAGGCTCGCGTCGCGATCAGCGCAACGCGAGCTTCGCTCTATGTAGCTTGTCCGAGGCAGCAGCATGGATCTTGAGCAGCGTCTGAAACAGCTAGAGAGCCACCACGATTGGCAGGGGCTCGCCGAAGCACTGGAGCAAGGCCTGGCGGCGGCCCAGGACCAAACCCTAAAGGCCGAGCTGCACTTGCGGCTCGGTCGCTTGCTTTACAGGCAGTTCTTGCAGGGCGTTCGCGCTCTCAAGCATTTCCAGGACGCCTTCAAGCTGAATCCTGCGCTGATCGAAGCGCTGGGCGAGGCGCGCGGCATCTACTGGGAGCTGGGCAAGCTGAACATGGTTCAGAAGCTCTTGGAGCTCCAGCTGAAGAGCGCGCAAGACGCGGCCACCCGCGTTGCCTTGTTCCGTGAGCTGGGCGACGTGCTGTGCGACGCGGGCGACTACGAGCGAGCGACCGAGGCCTACGCCAAAGCGCTGCAGAGCGCCGAGGGTAAGCCCACGGACGCGGGCGAGCGACTCGCCGACGTGCAAGCCAGCGCTGAAGACTGGCAAGACCGTGTGTCTGAGCTACTGCGCACCGCGCACGAATCCAGCGCGGCCGCCGCCAAGTCGGACGCGTTCATTCGCGCGTCGCGCATTGCCAAGCGCTTTGCGCCGACGGAGTTCGAAGGCATTTTGGCGCAGGCGTACGCGGCCGATCCGACGAACGTCAAAGCCGCCGCCATGTACGAAGGCCTGCTGGTCGAAACCGAACGCACCGAGCAAATTCTCGAGTCGCAGCGCGAGAGCGTGAAGGCCGTCACGGAGGCGCCAGCCAAGGCCGCCTTGAGCTTCCTGTTCGGCGCGCGCTGGGCCGTGCGCCACCAAAACGTCGAAGTCAGCGCTCAGTTGTTCGAAGAGGCGCTGCGCCTCGACGCGACGCTGGAGCCCGCGTTCACGTTCTTGAAGGACGCTTACGGCGCCAAGGGCGGGGACTACGAGCAGGTTATTCGTCTGGCGGACGAGCTTGCCGACCGCGCTGGGTTGGACGAGCAGGGCGCCTATTTGCTCGCGAATGCTGGGCTTTTGGCCTGGCGCGAACGTGGTGATTTGATTCGCGCGCGGCGCTTCTTCGAGCGCTTGGCCCGGGTCGCTCCGCAACATCCGGCGCTCTCGGCGTTCGAAGCGCAAATTGGTGAGAAGGTCACGGGCGGAAGTGCGCCCGCTGCTCAACCGAGCGCCAAGCCCTCAGCTCGCGTGAGCGAACCCGCGCCAGCGCTCGAGCCCGAGCCGGTGGCGGCCTTGGAAGCCGCGCCACCCAGCGAGCCTCCCGTAGCGCCGGCCGTGGTCGAAGCTACGCCCGCTCCGGCGCCCGTGGCTGCAGCTCCCGCTGCCGTTGCGGTTCCTGCGGCCGCTCAAGGCGGCGACGGCAGCCCTGCCTTGATCGCCGACCTCAAAGAGAAGCTCGCGCAGCAAGAAGCCGCCAAGCGTTTCCACGACTACGTCAAGACGCTGCTCTCGCTCGGCGACGCCGTGTCAGACCCAAGCGAGCGCGCCGACTACTACCTGAAGGCGGCCGATCTTTACGTCAACAAGTTCGCGAACCAAGCGGAAGCGGTGCGTGCGTTCGAGAAGGTGCTCGACGTCGACTCGAGCAATGCCGTCGCCATCCAGTACCTACGCGAAATGTACGAGAAGCGTCGTGACTGGGAGAAGCTGATTCAGCTCTCGCGTCGCGAGGCGGAGGCGCTGGACCCCGGCGCCGACCGAGCGGCGAAATTCAAGCAGATTGCGCTGTTAGCCACCGAGAAGGTCAAGAAGCCCGAGGTCTGCGTGGATCTGTGGGCCGTCGTGCTCGACAACGATCCCGAAGACGTCGACGCGCTCAACGCGCTGTCGCAGCTGTACGAGCGTTCACGCGAGTACGAGAAGCTGGCCGACGTGCTGCAAAAGCTCGCGGAAGCGACCTACGACACCAACGCGAAGATCGAGCTGTTGAACAAGCTCGGTCAGGTCGCGGGCGATCGCCTGAAGGACGAGGAGCGCGCGGTCGATGCTTACCGCATGTTGTTGACGCTGTCGCCGGACGACCGGCGCGCGCAAGAGCAGCTGAAGAAGCGCTACGTCACGCTTGGTCGCTGGGACGACCTCGAGGTGTTCTACGCCGAGAGCGGCAAGTGGGACGAATTCATCCGCGTGCTGGAGACGAACGAGACGCGCGCCACCGATACGGCGCAGCGAATCGGCATGCTAATCAAGATCGCCGAGCTGTGGATGACGCAGAAGGGCAAGGCCGATCGCGCCGCCCGCGCCTACGAGAAGATCCTGACTCTCGACGAGAACAGCTTGCAGGCGGCCGAGCGCCTGATCCCGATCTACGCGAGCTCCAACAACCCCAAAGGCTTGGCGTCGGCTATCGAGGTCAAGCTGAACCACGTCGAGGCGCCGGAAGAGCGCCTGGGGCTCTTGCGTGAGGTGGCCGGCCTGTACGAAGGCCGCATCAACGACAAGCCCAAGGCCTTCGAGCGCTTCTTGGCCGCCTTCGAGATCGCACCTGGCGACGAGCAGAGCCAAGGCGACATCGAGCGCGCCGCGGCGTCGACCGGCAACTGGGAAGCCGTGATCGCGGCGTACAGGGCGGCCGTCGCGGCAGCCGACGCCTCGGGCGATGGCCTGACCGAGAGCGCGCTGCGCCTGAAACTCGGTCGCGTGCTGGTCGACCAGGTGCAGCTCATCGACGAGGCGCTGGCCCAGTATCGCGCGGTCTACGAGAAAGAGCCGGACAACGAGACCGCGCTGCGGGCCCTCGAGGCGTTGTACCGCCACACCGAGCGCTGGAAAGACTTGCTCGACGTCTACACGAAGAAGCGCGAGCTGACGGCCGACCCGCACGAGCGCAAGCGCATTTTGTACGAGATTGCGCGCTTGCAAGAGGGCCAGATTGGCGATCCCACCGCGGCCATCGAGACCCATCAAGCGGTGCTCGAGGACGATCCGGCGGATGCTACGGCGCTGGCGGCACTCGACGCGCTGTACGCCAAGACAAAGGCTTGGGATCGCTACGCCGAGGTGCTGCGCCAGCGCATCGACCTCGAAGGCGACGAAGCCACGCTGGTCGATTTGAAGTACCGCTTGGCGGGCACTCAGCTCGACTACCTGGACGACGAGCGCGCCGCGCTCGACAACTACCGCGAGATTCTGTTCATCAACGGTGACCACGAAGGCGCGCGCCTCGCGCTGGAAGGGATGTTGCAGAAGAAGGGGCTCAAGGCGGACGCCGCGGCCATCCTTGAAGGCATCTACGAAGCCCGTGAGGACTGGGAGAAGTTGATCGCGGCGTTGGAAATCCTCGCCGCCAGCGACGCGCAGGTCGAACGCCGGGTTTCACTACTTCGCAAGATCGCCTTCGTTGCGGCGGAGCGCTTGCGTGCGCTCGATCGCGCGCTCGACGCGCAAGCGCGCGCGTTGAAGGAAGACCCGAGCCTGGCAGACTCGCGGCTAGAGCTGGAGCAGCTGGCCGAGCAGGCCGGCGCCTGGGACCAGCTGATCAAGATTTACAACGAGGTCGCGGGTGGTCTGAGCGACCCCGAGTTGGCGCGCCAGTACTGGATGCGCCTGGCCTCGATCGAAGAGCGGTTGGGCAAGGTCGACGAAGCCGCCAGCAGCTACGAGAAGGTGCTGGCGCTCGATCCTTCGGACGCCGAGGCGCTGCAGGCCATGGACGCGCTCTATCGGCGCACCGGGCACTGGGAGGAGCTGATCGGCGTTTTTCGCAAGCGCATCGAGCTAGCCCAAGACGGCGGCGATCGCGAAGCCATCTACGCGCAGATGGCGCAAGTCTACGAAGAGAAGCTCAGCAAGCCCGACGACGCTATCGCGGCTTATCGCGAGGTCTTGGCGCTCGATCCGACCAGTCAGGTCGCGCTCCACTCGTTGGACGGCTTGTTCACCCGCAGCGGCTTGTGGGGCGAGCTGGCCGAGAACCTAGAGACGCAACTCGGCTTGGCCGACACCGACGAATCACAGCTCGCGTTGATGCTGCGCTTGGCGGCGTTGCGTGAGGGCGAGATGAAGCAGGTGGAGGCAGCCATCGAAGGCTACCGTCAAGTGCTCGACCGCGATCCGACCAACCAGGCTGCACTCGGCGCCTTGGAACGGCTAGGGCAGAGCGCCACGCATTCGCTGGCAATCGCCGAGATTCTCGAGCCGCTGTACCGCACGCAAGGCGACTACCAAAAGCTGATCGGCGTGCACGAAGTGCAGGTCGCGCGCACCGACAACCCGGAGCGCAAAGTCGAGCTACTGCAGCAGATTGCCCAGTTGCACGAGGACGCCGCCGGCGACTTGAACGCTTCGTTCGAGACGATGGCACGCGCCTTGGCGGCCGATCCGACCAGCGACGGAACGCAAGAGGGCCTGGACAGGCTCGCGCGCGCCACCGGCCGCTTTCAGGACTTGGCTCGTGTGTTCGAGCAACTGGCGGGTGAGCAGAAGGATCCGGAAGTCGGTTCCCAGCTCTACAGCTCGGCGGCTCGGGTGTTCGAGCTCGAGGTGCGCGATGTCGATCGCGCGATTGAGCTCTACCGCAAGGTGCTGAGCATCGATCCGACGAACTTACCGGCGGCCGAGTCGCTGCAGGGGCTGTTCCAGTCGGCCGAGCGCTACGCCGATATGTCGCTAATTCTGCAGCGCAAAGCCGAGATCCTCGAGAACGTGGATCAGCAGAAGAACGCCTTGTATCAGGCGGCTGCGATCGAAGAGGAAGTGCTCGAGCGGCAAGAGCAGTCAATCGCCGTGTACCTGAAGATTCTCGAGATTGACGGCGAGGATCTGAAGAGCATCGACGCCTTGATCAAGCTGTACCTCGGCTTGTCGCGCTGGGAAGAGCTGCTTTCCGTCTATTCGAAGAAGGCGGACTTGGTCGCCGACCCCGAAGAGAAGAAGCTGATCTTTTATCAAGTGGGAGCGGTGTACGAGCGTGAGCTGTCGGACGTGCCGCGAGCCATTGACACCTATCAGAAGGTGCTCGAGCTGGATCCAGACGACCTGACTGCGCTCGGGCGCTTGGACGTGCTGTTCCAAGCCGCCAGCAACTGGCAAGAGCTACTGAGTATTCTGCAGCACGAGGCCGAGCTGACGGCCGATCCCGCTGAAGCGGTGAGCTTCCAGTATCGCATCGCCGAGCTTTACGAGAAGCACTTGAGCGACGTGGATCGCTCGGTCGAGCTGTACCGCGAAATCCTCAACATCCAGTCCGATCACACGCCGACCTTGAACGCCCTCGAAGGCATCAAGAACGGTGAGCGCGCGCCCTTGGCCGCGGCTTCCGTGCTCGAGCCTGTTTACGATGCCATGGGTGACTACCCACGCCTGATCAGCGTGCTGGAAGTTACCGTGCGTTTCGCCGAAGACCCTTTTCAGAAGGTCGAGCTGCTGCACCGCATCGCTCGCCTTTTCGAAGAGAGCATGGGCGATCACGCGCGTGCTTTCGATACCTACGCGCGCGCCGTCTCGGCCGACAGCCAGAACGAGGAGTCCCTCGGCTCGCTCGAGCGGCTGGCGATGATGATCGAGCGCTGGCCCGCCGTGGCTCAGCTGTACGACGCGGAGCTGGACAAGCTGCACGGTGAGCCTGAGCGCTTCGTCGAACTCGGCTTGCGCACCGCGCAGGTCTACGAGGTTCAGCTCGAGAGCCTCGAACACGCCGTGCAACGCTATCGCTTGGTGCTCGGCAAGGATCCTGAGAACCAGGTCGCGGTGCGTTCGCTCGACCGTCTGTTCACGCAGATGGAGCGCTGGCAAGACTTGGCCGAGGTGCTGACTCGCGAGAGCGAGATCGGCCAAAGCCCCGATGAGATCCTCGGCTTCAAGTTCCGCTTGGGCCAAGTCTATCAGGCGCGGCTAGGTGATTTGGACAAGGCCATCGCGGCTTATCGCGAGGTCATCAGCGCCGCGCCCGAGCACGAGGACACCTTGCGCGCGCTGGAGGCGCTATTCGAGTCAGGCACCAAGCAGCTGGAAATCGGCGGGATTCTCGAACCGCTGTACCAGTCGATGAGCGAGTGGGACAAGCTGATCCGCGTGCGCGAGGCGGAGCTCGCCCACACGACCGAGCCTGCGGAGCGCGTGGCGATGTACCACCGCATCGCCGAAGACGCCGAAGAGCGTCTGCTCGATCCGGTGTTGGCGTTCAACGTCCACGTGCGTGCCATCAAGGAAGCGCCCTTGGACGAGCGCACGGGCGAAGAGATCGAGCGCTTGGCGGCGATGCTCGACGGCGGCTGGGAGCCGCTGGCGAACGCCTACGCCGACGTGCTGTCAATCGACGGCGTCGACGCGACTACGCAGGCCGCTATCGGCAAGCGCTTGGCCCGCGTTTTCGAGGAAGAGCTTGCTGACGTGGCCAAGGCCGAAGAGACGTATCGATACGTCCTGACGGTCGAGCCGAGCGAGAAAGACGCGCTCGCGAACCTCGATCGCATCTACAGCTCCCTCGAGCAGTGGCCCGAGCTGGCCGGCGTGCTCGAGCAACGAGCCGTCGCGGCCGAGGACACGCTCGACAAGGTCGACCTCTACAGCCGCTTGGGTCAGGTCTACGAAGAGCGTTTGGCCCGTCTCGAGGACGCGATCCGTGCGCACCGCGTGATCTTCGACACGCTGGCGCCCACGAACGAAGACGCTATCGCGG
>JAYUYU010000018.1:0-3189 GCA_043752365.1 Myxococcales bacterium
AACACCGTGCGTGACCTGCTGGGCGACTCGACCCACCCCGCCGACGAGTTTCCGGACGATCGCGATCGTACTTTCTTGTTCCGTCGCGCTGGCCTGGTCGCCACCCAAGACGCCGACCTGCTGCGCACTACGGCCGAAGCCTTGGCTAGCACCGCCATCAAGACGCCCTCGAGCGTCTTGCCCTGCGAGCCCAGCAGTGGCGAAGACGCATGCGCCGCGAAGTTCATCTCCGACTTTGGCAAGCGCGCGTATCGACGCCCGCTGAGCGCGGCCGAGAACCATGCGTCTAACCGCGCTCTATCAGAACGCGCGCACTACGCAGAAAATGACCTTCAACGAGGCCATCCAGACTTTGCTCGAGGGCATTCTTCAGTCGCCTGCATTTCTGTATCATTGGGAGTCGCCCTACGACGCGCCCAAGCTCAGCGGCGCCGTCGTTCAGTTGGCGCCTTACGACGTCGCGTCACGGCTCTCGTACTTTATTTGGGGCTCCATGCCCGATCAAGCGCTGTTCGACGCCGCCGCCGCTGGCACGCTGACTTCGGACGCCGACATTGCGGCCCAAGCGCGCCGCATGCTGGCAGACGACAAAGCCAAGGACGCCGCTACCGCGTTCTTCCGCGAGTGGCTCGAGATTGATCAAATTGCCCCGCTGCCCAAGGACGCCGAGTCCTACCCCGACTACGACGAACAGCTGAAAGCGGCGCTCGTCAGCGGCACCGAAGCGTTTGCGCGCGATGTGCTGTTCCAAGCGGGTGGCAAGCTCGAAACGTTGCTCAGCGCCAACTACACCTTCAGCAACCAAACCCTCGCCAAGGTTTACTCCAACGGCGCAAGCGGCGCTGACGTCAGCAAGACCATGCTCGACACGTCGCAGCGCCTTGGCCTGCTGATGGAGCCCAGCTTCCTCACGCTCACGGGGGCGCCCGATGGTTCGAACCCGATAAAACGCGGCAAAGCGGTGTACACCAAGCTCTTGTGCGGCTTGTTGCCACCGCCGCCGCCCAACGTGCCGCCCGCCAAGCCGGCCACGGCTGGTGGCACCACACGCGAACGCTTTGCCGAGCATGGGCGAAACGAATGCGCCCGCGGTTGCCATGCGCTGATGGATCCGATCGGCTTTGCCTTCGAGCACTACGACGGCATCGGTCGCTACCGCACTATGGACAACGGCCAGCCCGTCGACTCGTCCGGCACCCTCAATGTAGACGGGGTCGAAAAGCCGTTCGCCGACGCCGTCGAGCTGACCAAAATTCTGTCCACCAGCGACACCGTGCGCAGTTGCTTTGCCAAGCAATGGTTCCGCTTCGCGGTGGGCCGCGCCGAGACCGACAGCGACGCCAGCAGCATCGCCAGCATCGCCACGGCGTTTGCCACCAACCAATTCGACATGCGCGACTTAGCCCCCGCCATCGCCGCCTCGCGGTCCTTCCGCTACCGCAGCCTGGCCGCCGGGGAGGTGACCCAATGACCCTGATTAAGACCGCCAAGAACCAGCTGCGCTTTTCGCGTCGCGCCATGTTGGCCGGCATCGGCGCTAGCGCGGCCTTCCTGCCCTTGGTCGACGCAGAGCGCGCTCAGGCGGCTGGTGCGGACGGCTTCCCCAAGCGCTTGGTCACCATCACCTGGGGTCACGGCGTGTGTCAAAGCGCGTTCTACCCAGCGGACGGCACGGCCAACAGCGAAGTGTTGAAGCCGCTCGAGTCGTTGTCATCGAAGGTGCTGGTCGCGGCCGGTCTCGACTACAAAATGATGATCGAGCAGGACAAGAAGTACGACGGCCACTTCACCTACCCGGTGATCTGGACCGGTACTTACAAGAACACGGGCGGGCAGGACTGCACGTCCACCGGCCCGTCCATCGATCAGGTCGTGTCAGACGCGGTTGCCAAGCAGGTCGCGCTGCAGCAGCCGCTCTTGGTCATCACCGTCGACGGTGAGTCGCCCAGTTGGCGCGGCGCCGATCAGCGCAACACGGGCGAGAGCGACCCCAAGCGCTTGTTCGACAAGCTGTTCGCCAGCGCCACCATGCCCTCGGCAGACCTGGAGAAAATCCGCGCCAAGCGCAAAAGCGTGCTCGACTTCGTGGGCAGCGAGCTCAGCGGCTTTTCACAGCGCATGGGCTCAGATGACAAAGCCAAAATCGACGCCCACTTCGAGTCGATTCGCCAGCTGGAGGCACAGCTGACGGCAAGCTCGATGGCGCGCGTCCCGCCCACGGTCATGACCGGCAGCAAAGTCTTTCAAGACAAGGTCGCGGCCATGCTCGACATGACCGCCATGGCCTTGCGCTGCGACATCAGCCGCGCTGCCAGCATTTGCTGGGCGGACGACGGCGGCTACCGCCCCATCACGCTGCCATGGCTCGAGATCAACTCCAGCTTTCACGACGTCGCGCACCTGGGCAAAGACGGCTACGCCGAGAAAATCAAAGCCGATATTTGGATGTACGAGCAGGTAGCGCGCCTTGCCAAGGGTCTCGACGCCGCCGTCGAAGGCGCCGGTACCGCGCTGGACAACAGCGTGATCGTCGTCGGTAACGACATGAACGAGGGATCCGGCCACTACGTCGGCGGCATGCCGTTCGTGCTCATCGGCAGCTGCGGCGGCTACTTCAAGACCGGGCGCACCGTGAAGCTAGGCGACTGGGCCACCAAGAGCGGCGAGTACTGGAACGGCGACAGCAACGTCCCGCACAACAAGCTACTAGCCACGTTGAGCAACGCCATGGACGTGCCTACTACTTCTTTCGGAGAAGGCTACGCGGGGACTCTGGACGAGTTGAAGGCGTAGCTTCTGTCACTGCGCGACCGTGTCGTGGCTCCGTCCCCGCTCGTCTCCGTCCCCGCTCGTCTCCGTCCCCGCTCGAGACTGCAGAGCGGAGCGCTCTGCTACAAGGAGAGCTCGCGCAAAGCGCGAGCCAGATCCCCCCCACCCGACCTTGGCACCAGCAGATCACGATCCGCCACGGAAGACCGGAGTGAACAAAACTCGGCGGGACCGAGCGCCGATCGCGCTTCAGGTTGGATCTGCCGCGAGACGCACCCAACCAAGGCACGGAGGAAAACAGAAAACTACAAAACAAAAACCTAAATCTAACGCGAGCGTTCCAGCAGGCCTAGCTCCATGCCTATCATCACCGCTTCGACCTTGCTGGCCGCGCCGAGCCGCTCGTAGACGATGCGCAGG
>JAYUYU010000019.1:0-3189 GCA_043752365.1 Myxococcales bacterium
CCCTCCACCTGGCGGTCCACAAGCTGGCGGTCCACAAGCTGGCGGTTTCGGTCCTCCACCTGGCGGTGCCCCCGCTCCCGGCGGCTTTGGTCCTCCACCTGGCGGTGCTCCCGCCCACGGTGGCTTTGGTCCTCCGCCTGGTGCTCCGGCTCCGGGCGGGTTCGGTCCACAAGCTCCGGCCAATCCGTACGGTCCTCCTCCTGGTGCACCGCTGGCGCCTCCTCCGGGCATCGTTGATCAACCGGTCAACCCGCTGGGCGGAACAATGGTGGCCGACGCCGCTTCGTTCAATCCTTACGGCCAACCCCCGCAAGGCGGTTTCGGCGGTCCTCTGCCTGGCGGTCCACAAGCTGGCGGTCCTCTGCCTGGCGGTCCGCAAGCCGGCGGTCCTCCGCCTGGTGGCTACGGTGGTCCTCCGCCTCAAGTTGGTGGCTATGGCGGTCCTCCGCCTCAAGCTGGTGGCTATGGTCCTCCTCAAGGGGCTCCTCCCGGTGGCGGTTATGGCGCGCCCGATCCCGGCGCTGGTGGTTACGGTCCTCCCCAAGCTGGCGGTTACGGCGGCCCTCCCCCTCAAGCTGGTGGTCAACAAGGCTACGGCGTTCCACAGGGAGGCTACGGTGCTCCGCAAGCTGGTGCTCCGATGGGTGCCTACGGTGGCGGCATGCCGGGCGGCGCCGCCCCCATGGTGTATGCCGGCGGTCGCGGTCCGATCGGGCAGACGCGCAACGCCACTCAGGTGCTGATCATCAGCCTACTCTGCGGTTTCTACGGCTTCTACCAGGTCTTCCAAGAGCTGGGCGAGCTGAAGGCGTACCGCGGCAAGGACGACATCAACCCGATTGTCGCTACCCTGCTGTGGATCGTCTTCTGCTGGGGCATGCCGGCAAAAATGCTCGAGGCCAAGCAGATGGCCGGGATCCCGAACCCGCAGGTTGGCAGCCCCGTGCTGTACTTCCTCGTGGGCTACTGGGCCATGGCTCAAGATCTCAACGAGATTTGGGCGGCTTCCGGCGGCGGCCAACCACCACGCTGAGCCGAACAGCTCGACGACACCAACGGCGCCTCGCGGCGCCGTTGGCGTTTTGTGGCTAGGCTCGCGGCGTGAATAGCCGGTCTCGCGTCGCGCTCATGGCCATCGGTGCCGGCGTATTCGCGCTAGCCGTCTATTTCGATTTTCCGCTTTGCCCGCTGGCAGGCAGCTTCGGGGTGCCCTGCCCCGGCTGCGGTCTCACGCGCGCCACGTTGGCGCTGCTGCGCGGCGACCTGCACGGCGCCCTCCATTATCACCCGCTGGTGTTAGTCCTGGCACCGCTGGTCGTGGCCATCGCAAGCGTGACGATCGCCGACCTGTTGCGCGCCCCCGCGCGCGGGCCTTCCAGCCACTACCTGCTCTCTAACCGTCGCAGCGTGAGCGTCGCAGCGGCCGTCCTGCTCACGCTCACGCTCGGCGTGTGGCTCGCGCGTTTCGCGGGCTACCTCGGCGGCCCCGTGCCAGTCACGTCGATGCGTGCCTGGCTCACGACCTCGAAATGACAGAGAATCCGGCTGATCACTCAGCGCATCCCAGAAGCCGTTACACGTTGAAGCGAAAATGCATCACGTCGCCGTCGCGCACGACATAGTCGCGACCTTCGATGCCTTGCTTGCCGGCTTCGCGGCACTTGGCCTCACTGCCGTACTTGATCCAATCTTCCCACCAAATGACCTCGGCTTTGATGAAGCCGCGCTCGAAATCGGTGTGAATGACGCCCGCCGCTTGCGGCGCCGTCGACCCCTTGCGCACCGTCCAAGCCCGCACCTCTTGCTTGCCAGCCGTCAGGTACGTGATGAGCCCAAGCAGCTCGTAACCCGTGCGAATCACCGAGTTGAGGCCCGGCTCCTTCAGGCCCACGCTCTCCAAGAAATCCGGGCGGTCTGCCGGCTCTAGCTGGGCGATCTGCTCCTCGATTGCGGCGCAAATTGGCACGACCGGCGCGCCCTCGGAATTGGCAAACTCGACCAGCTTGGCAAAGTGCTTGTCGGCGCTCAGGTTGGCCAGCGCGCCTTCGGCCACGTTACCAACGTAGAACATGCGCTTGCTGGTCAGGAGCTGCATGTCGTCGAGGATCGCGCGCTCCTTCTCGTTGTCGCCACCGATGACGAACGTGCGCACCGGCTTGCCCTCGTCCAAGTGGGCCACCAGCCGTTCGCAGAGCGGAAGCGCTAGCTTCTCGATCGGGTCGTTGCCTTTGGCGGCCTTGCGCGCCTTGTCGAGCCTCTTGCTGACCGTGTCGAGGTCCTTCAAGCACAGCTCGGTGTTGATGGTCGCAATGTCGGCGATCGGGTCGACCTTGTTCTCGACGTGAATCACGTTGTCGTCGTCGAAGCAGCGCACCACGTGCGCCACCGCGTCGACTTCACGAATGTGACTCAGGAATTGGTTACCGAGGCCTTCACCTTTCGAGGCCCCGCGTACCAAGCCAGCGATGTCGACGAAGCGGATCGTCGTCAGCACTTCCTTGTCGGGCTCGATCAGCTTGACTAGCGCGGTCACGCGCTGGTCCGGCACGCTGACGATGCCGACGTTGGGCTCGATCGTGCAAAAGGGGAAATTGGCCGCTTCGGCCTTGGCGCTGGAAAGCGAATTGAAGAGCGTGCTCTTGCCGACGTTTGGCAGGCCGACGATGCCGCAGGAAAAGCCCATAGTGGGCGGCCTTTTACCACCGGCCGCCTCGAGCGCAATTGCCAACGCTGCGGCTCAGCGCGGCCGGAGCCCGTGCGCCACGAATCGCCGCAAAACCGCGGCCCCGGCCGGCGCGGCCACGATGCCGGCCAACAGCAATCCGGGATCCCGTCCCTCGTCCGCCAGCACCTGCGAGCGCGTTTCGACGTACTCGGTCATCACTTGCTCGTCGAACTCGGGATGAAACTGCACGCCCCACGCCCAGGGACCAAAGCGCACCGCGGCGTGCGGCTCCAGCTCGGTCGAAGCCAAAACGCGCGCGCCGCTCGGCAGCCGCGTCACCGAGTCGACGTGCGTCGCGTGGGCCAGCGCGGGCGCTACGCTGCGGTCCAGCAGCGGATCGTCCTCCACGATGTCGAGCCGCACCGTGCCCATCTCGCGCCCGCGCGGATTTCGCTCCACCAGCCCGCCCAAGCCTTGCCCCAGCAGCTGGTGCCCGAAGCAAATGCCGAGCACCGGGTGCTCCG
>JAYUYU010000020.1:0-3188 GCA_043752365.1 Myxococcales bacterium
GCTACGCCCAAGACGCGCGCGACTTCCAGGCCCGCGAGCTTTTGCCCGCCCCAGGCGATGACCTGGTCCAGCACGCTCATGGCGTCGCGCATGCTGCCAGCGGCTTCACGCGCGACGATCGAGATGGCAGCTTCGTCGGCCTCGATTTTCTCAGCTTCCAGCACCTCGCGCAGGCGCGCGGCGATCATTTGCGTCGAGATCAGCTTGAAATCGAAGCGCTGTACACGACTCAAAATCGTGACAGGCACCTTGTGCACCTCGGTGGTCGCGAAGATGAACTTGACGTGGGCGGGTGGCTCCTCGAGCGTCTTCAAGAACGCGTTCCAGGCGTTTTGAGACAGCATGTGGACCTCGTCCACGATGAAGATTTTGTAGCGATCGCGGGCCGGGCGATAGGGCAGAGACTCCTGCAGCTTTCGCACTTCGTCGACGCCGTTGTAGCTGGCGCCGTCGATCTCCCGCACGTCCATGTCCGAACCCTGCGCGATTTCCAGGCAGGCAGGGCACTGTAAGCAGGGCGTGATGGTGGGCCCGAAGTCGATGCCGTGCTTCGGGTCGCCGGGCGGGCCCATGCAATTGAGGGCCTTGGCCAAGATGCGCGCGCTGGTCGTTTTGCCCACCCCGCGTACGCCGGTGAACAGGAAGGCGTGGGCCACGCGCCCGCTGGCGATCGCGTTGGCGAGCGTCCGCGAGACGTGGTCCTGCCCGACGAGATCTTCGAAGCGCTGTGGGCGCCACTTGCGAGCCAGGACCAGGTAACTCATCGAGGGCCGGGTAGTGTATCTTGGCGTCGTGCAACGCGTGCTGGTTTTGTTCGCTTTCGCAAGCCTCGGCGCGGGCTGCGGCGGCGCTTCAGTTTCCGTTCCGCCCGTTCCGCCCGCTCCGCCCGTTCCGCCCGCTCCGAATGCTCCGCTCGCGCGGGGGTCCGCGGCTCGGCCTACGCAAAAGCCCGCGCCTCGCCCGGCCTTGGCCAGCCGTTGCCATGCCGCTCCGAGCACGGTCTACGGAAACGAAGCGGTTGCTTTCGAAATCGACGGCGCCGCTTCCCGCGCCGCCGCGGAAGTCGAGCTGCTCGACCAGCACGGCGGTGTGGTGGCTAAAGGGCTGCTGGAGCTGCCCGGACAGTGGCGTCCCCCCAGCGTTCCCAGTGGAGATTTTCGGCTTCAAGTCGGGGGCAACCGCGTCAGCTGCACGGTCACCGTGAATCGCGAGCTTTCGCGTGCTAGCCAACCGTCACGCTGATGGCCCAGTACCTGTCTGGACTGCTCACGGCCTGGGCTACTGCCCAGCTCGGGCTTTCGGTGTTCTTCATGCTCGCCTATTTTTGGGGCCGGCGGGAGCTCGAGTACTTCATCTTCAGTTTGCTGTGCTTGTCGCTGTCGGTGGGCAGCGCTGGGGTCGCCTACGACTATGCACAGTCCGGCTTTGCCGCGCGTGCCGTGGCCGATCAGATCATCCACAGCGGGATGATCTTGGCGGCAGCGCTCAACCTGCACTTCGCGATCTGTTTCGGGCGCGCGCCGGCTCGGCAAAGGCACGTAACTTGGCTGTACGTGGTCGCGCTCGCCTACTTGCTGTTGCTTTGGAGCGGCGCTTGGTGGCACCCAGGCCCGCCGAACGTACTCGACGCCTCCTTGTTCGGCAGGAAGATCGAGCATGTGGTGGGCCAGGCGACCTGGCTCGGCAAGAGCTTCTACGTCGTGGCCGCGCTGGAAACAGCCGTGGCCGCCGCCCAGCTGGTGGCGGCGTATCGCGCGGGGCAGCGTGAAGTTGGCTCGGCCATTCTGGGCATCTTGTGCATTCTGCCGGCCGTCGGCAACGACGCCGCGCTGGCGTTCGGCTTCATCGACAACACCCTTCCGCTTTTACCCCACGCCTTCTTGCTCTACGCCTTCGGCGTCGCCGGCACGTTGCTTTTGCGCTATCGCGTGAGCAAAGACGAGCTGGAGTTGACCGCGCGCAGCCTGCAAGAAAAGACCGACGAACTGCGCCATTCGTACGCCGAGCTACGCCTGGTCCAAAATGAGCTCGTCACCAAAAAGCAGCTAGCCGCGGTCGGCGAGCTGGCCGCGGCCATCGCCCACGAGGTTCGGAACCCGCTGGCGGTGATCGTCAACGCCGTCGCGGGGCTGCGCGGTAGCGCGCTGCGCGACCAAGATCGCACCATGCTACTCGGTATCGTGGATGAAGAGGCCGCGCGCCTCAACCGCCTGGTCACGGACTTGTTGCGCTTTGCGCGGCCGGTCAGCGTGAAGCGCTCGCCCGTGTCGTTGCTCGAGCTAGCCAATCGTTCGCGTTCGTCCGCCATGCTCGACGGTCACCAGATTGTCGTGCAAATGGACGACGACCCAGATTTGAACACGGTGTGGGTCGATCCGAGCTTGTTCCGGCTGGTGTTCGACAACCTGGTCGAGAACGCTTGCCAGGCCATGAAGGCGGGCGGCACCGTGCAAATTTTGGTACATCGCGGCCAGCTGCGGGCGGAGCCGGCCGTGCGCATCGAAATCTCCGACTCCGGGCAAGGCATGGAGCAAGGCGTGCGCGAACGCGCGCTGGATCCGTTCTTCACCACCCGCCCCAGCGGCACCGGCCTAGGCTTGCCCATCGTGCATCGCATCATCGAGGCGCACGGCGGCGAGATTCACCTCGACAGCGAAGAAGGGCAGGGCACGACGGTCACGTTGCTGTTGCCGCTGGGCCCGCCGCCAGAGGAACAGCAAAGCCCCGGCTTGCCAAGCGTACACATCCAAAAGGAAAAGTCGGCGTGACGCAGCGCGACGCCATCCTGGCCCGTGACCGGGCCCACGTTTGGCACCCGTACACTCAGATGCAGCAGTACCTGGCGGACGGGTCGCCGCTCGTGCTCGAGCGCGCGCAAGGCTCACGGCTGTACGATGTCGACGGACGTTCGTACATCGACGCCAACGCGTCCTGGTGGACCTGCACGCTTGGCCATCAGCATCCGCGCTTGGTGAGGGCGCTGTGCGAGCAAGCCTCGAAAATGTGCCACGTGGCCTTGGCCGGCATCGCGCACGAGCCTTCGGCCGCGCTCGCCGCCGAGCTGTCGGAGGTCGCCCCGGCCGGCCTTTCACGCGTCTTTTTCAGCGACGACGGCTCAACGGCCGTGGAGGTCGCGCTCAAGCTGGCACTGCAATATTGGGCACAGAACGGCCGCCCGCGGCGTACGC